>NZ_JAEMGT010000002.1:0-39806 GCF_017655185.1 Rahnella sp. ChDrAdgB13
ACTCGAACCCTCACATCCGAAGGACACTAACACCTGAAGCTAGCGCGTCTACCAATTCCGCCACCATCGCATGTCACAATCACAAAATCATTTTTAGAGTGGGGTGGCTAATGGGGCTCGAACCCACGACAACTGGAATCACAATCCAGGGCTCTACCAACTGAGCTATAGCCACCATATCTCTAACTAACGTGAAATGTTTAACTCAACAATTCACCGCAACTCTAGCGCAAACTAATGGTGCGCCCGACAGGATTCGAACCTGAGACCTCTGCCTCCGGAGGGCAGCGCTCTATCCAGCTGAGCTACGGGCGCTTAGCGCCGTTGCGGGTGGGGATACTACGGTTTTAACGCCAAGCTGTCTAGTGCTTTTTATCAGAAATATTGCGTTTGATTACGCTTTATCCAATCCGCATTAAAAGTAAGCGCCTTCCCTTCCCCACCCATGACTTACAGCGTTATTTTGCCTTTTCCGCCGTAAGTGCAGCACGCTTATGCATGCCCAGGCCGAAGTATATCAGTGACACCACCGCGATGAAAATACCGCCAACCAGTAAAGAAACCCGCGTATCCGTGTTAATTGCCATACCCACCAGCACGCACGCCAGGAAAATCAGCGTCAGATAGTTGGTATAAGGGAACAGCACGGATTTGAACGGATGATTTTTCAGTTTCTCTTTATGTGCGTCGCGAAAACGCAGCTGGCTAATCAGCACAACAAACCACGGTACCATGCCCGGCAGCACGCTGGCGCTGTAGACATAAACGAACACTTTCTCCGGATTCGGGATCACATAGTTCAGGCATGAACCCACCAGCAGACATAAAATCGTAATCGCGATGCCATAAACCGGGACGCCGCTTTTTGAAACCCGGCTCAGAAACGAAGGCAACTGGCGGTTCTTTGACAAGGCGTAAAGCATACGTCCGCAGCTGTACATGCCGCTGTTACAGCCCGACAGCGCCGCCGTCAGTACTACAAAGTTGATGATACCAGCCGCAGAGGCAATACCAATTTTCGCGAAGGTTAAAACGAACGGGCTGCCGTGCGTGCCCATTTCGTTCCACGGGAAAATCGTGATGATGACGAAAATCGCGCCTACATAGAAAATCAGGATACGCCACAGGATATTATTGATAGCGCGTTTGAGCGTCACCTGCGGGTTCTTCGCTTCACCGGCAGTAATCCCCACCAGCTCAACGCCCTGATACGACGCAACGACGATACACAGCGCGAAGAGGAACCCTTTCCAGCCACCGGCAAAGAAGCCGCCGTGCGCCGTCAGATTGGCAAATCCCACCGGTTCGCCATGATTACCAAAACCGAAGAAAATGACCGCCAGCCCGACCACAATCATCACAATGATGGTGGTGATTTTGATCAGCGCAAACCAGAACTCCATTTCGCCATAAAGCTTCACGGCGGCGAGATTCGCCGACGCCACAATCGCCACGGCTATCAGCGCCGGGATCCACTGCGGCAGTTCGGGGAACCAGTATTGCGCGTAGACGCCGATCGCGGTGATTTCAGAAATCCCCACCGCTATCCACATAAACCAGTAGCTCCACGCCGTCAGATAGCCGTAGTACGGACCGAGATATTTATGGGCGTAGACCGCAAACGAACCGGCGACCGGCTCCAGATGCAGCATTTCGCCCATAGAGCGCATGATAAAGAAGACGAACACACCGGCCAGAATGTACGCCAGTAACACTGACGGCCCGGCCCATTTCAGGGTGCTTGCCGCGCCCATAAATAATCCAACACCGATGGTGCCACCCAGTGCAATCAGCTCAATGTGCCTCGCTTCCAGCCCCCGGTGTAGTCCACCCTTTTCTTCTTTATTCTCCATAGATCCTCAATTTCTCTCTCATTGTGTTTGCCTTCCGGAATGACCGGAATGTTATTTTTATAGTGATGATGCCCGTATGGGGCGGAAAAACGGCGTTATGTTTCCGTATTTCCCGACGAGTTGCAAACGCCTATTGAGAAAGATAAGCACTGATATGAAAAGCGGACAGGAAACTCATGCAACAGAAGTGAAGAAATGAGAGGTAGCGCGCCGTCCTGAAGATTCGGAACGGCGAAATCATTACAGACGACCGGTATAGTAATAACGGACAAATTTCAGCAGTTTGAGCTGACGGCGCAAACGGCTGGGCTGTAAAATCAGGCGGTATAACCATTCCAGCCCCATGCTTTGCCATATTTTTGGCGCCCGTTTAACGTGGCCGGTGAAGACGTCGTAAGTGCCGCCGACGCCCATATAGAGCGCATCCGGATAAACCTCACGGCAATCGCGCATCAGGATTTCCTGCTTCGGCGAGCCCATCGCCACCGTCACAATTGCAGCCCCGCTGCTTTTGACCCGTTCAAATAAAGCGTTTCGTTGCTCCGGCGTAAAGTAGCCATTCTGGCTGCCGGCAATATTGACGTTCCACTGGGCGCGCAATTTTTCTTCCGTTTGTGCCAGTACGTCAGGTTTACCGCCAATCAGAAAGACCGGCGTGCCTTCACGACCGGCGCGTTCCATCAGCCCTTCCCAGAGATCGGCACCGGCGATACGGGACACCTGCGCCTGTGGATATTTTCGGCGAATAGCCCGCACCATGCTGATGCCGTCGGGATATTTGTATTCCGCCACTTTAATCAGTGCGCCCATTTCCGGATTGCTTTCGATGGTCAGCACTTTCTCGGCATTCATCGCCACCAGCGAACCGGTTTTCACCTGATTTTCGGCAAACAGATAATCAATAAAATGTGCCATATCGCGGAAGCCCCACAGTCGGATCCCGCGAATATCGTATTGTGGAACATTATTCTCAGAGTTCATTCAAATTCCTGCCAGAGTGAGGCTCCATGAGGTTTTTTCTGCGCGGAATTTTGACACGGATAAGCCCGGCGGCATCAAACATCCAGTACAGGAGTTTGGCGACAACCAGACACGCGCCGAACACCAGGCAGAAAAACACCACCCGTGAGAAGAAGGAGTCCACGCCTTCACGGGCCAGCACAATCATATTAAAGACCGCACCGAAGCAAAAACTTTGCAAGATAGCGGCTTTATAGCGGTTGGTGTCCGCTTTGCCTTTTTCGTACAACCAGTCGAACCATTTCATGATCATGCCCACGGCGACAGCACCCAGCGGAATAAACCACACGCCGCCCATCACCACCAGAGAACCAATCAGGGTCGGAGAAATCGCCAGGCCGGAGTGGTTATCGAGCACTTCCCAGGTGAAATAGTTGGCAGAATTGAGCACGATGCCCGGACGGTCATGCCACAGCCAGGTCGGGATGAAAACGTAGAAATCACGCGCAATTGGCGCAAGACCCTGGAAGCTGATTTTGTCGTAGTTCTGCAACAACAGCCCCAGATTTTCCCACGGAGAAAACGTGTCGCGCGTCAGATACAGGAAAGTATAAATCGCTTCCGGGCCGCTGACGTTCAGTCCATAGCGTTTAAGTGCCAGCCAGAACATGCCGACAATGCCCAGCACGCCCGCCACCGCCAGCATCCACAGGCTGATCCAACCGCGCACAATGCCGATAAATAAAAACAGCGCAAATGCGATGATGATATTGGCGCGGGTTCCGCCGACGATAACGTAGGTCAGGAAACCAAAAGCCACGGTGCTGGCGAGGAAAAAAAGCCAGCGGCGGATATCCGGTTTGATGAAAAACACCACCAGCATCGCCGGAATAAAGAAGTAAAAGAAGCGCTTAAGCGCCACACCGGAGACATCGCTGGAGAAAATCTGGCTGTAGGATTTCAGCTTAAACAGCAGAAAACCGTTGTGCATAAAGAAGATGGAAACTGTGACGACTGCAATCAGCGCCAGCAGCATCCAGGTCAGATGGGTTTCGACCCGGTTCATCGTAAACAGCGGGCGTGAAGGCCCGTCGCGTTTAGCCTTGAGCCGCGTTTTGTAGCAAACGTAATAAATGCCATAGAAACAGGTCGCGGCCAGCATGGCCTGCAACAGATTTTCCACCGGCACCACTTTGACGTCAAACTGGAAAACCAGCAGACAGGTCAGCGGAAAACCAAAGTAGAACGTCAGCAGATACAGTAACGAAAATAAGACGTTAAAGTTGAAACGCACGCGCCGGAACTCTTTGTACGTCAGCGTGAGAATAAACAACAGCGACAGCACGTAAACGACGGTCAGGCCGCCTAATTGTGCCAGCGTCATGACGTTTCTCCCGCCGCGAGCAGTAATGCCTGCTGCCAGCCCGAAATATAGTTCGGATTAAAGAAGGCGATGTTTTTGCGATCGGCATTCAGTAACTGACGCCGCGCTTCAGCGACCACTTTTTCATCCAGCATATCACCGTAGAAAAGCACCGGCAGATGCTGCTCGGCCAGATCCTGCCAGAAAGGATTCTGACGGCTGACGACAAACGGCACGCCGAACTGAATCAGAAGGCATTGCGTCCCGATACCCTGCTGACGGTCGAAAATAAAATAGCCCAGCGAGCAACGACGCAACACATTCAGATAATCGTCGAACGCCATGGCGCCGGTCATCAGGTCAACATTTTCGGGCGCAAAGAGCGTTAATGCTTCAGTGCGAACCTGCTCAATATAAGTCTGATTATCCGCCGGATATCCCATCGGGATAATCACACGGATACCGCTACCGAACTGCTGATGCAGCGAACGCAGTGCTTCAATGTGGCGGTTACTGCGGTCACCGGAATTCCCCACCAGCACTGTCATCGGCCCTTCGGGTTCCGGCAGATCAGCGGGTTGGGTCAGCGTCGGATCCATCCGCGTCGGAAAATACAGTAAAGAAGACGGCGTACGCGGGTAGCGCTGATGGAAATAAATCAGGTCGCCGCGCGTGGCAAAGACATGCCCGATACGTCCCTGCGCCAGGCGGCGCATGAAATAAAACAGGCGGAATTTCAGACCTCCGGCAGATTCATACAAATCTGCACCCCAGATATGCCAGTTCGCCTGCGAGGCTTTAATTTTGCCCGTCAGCAGCGCGAGCCAGAGCGTGGGATTAAATTGCCCATGGAAGAAAAAGTGGTGCGTCCGGTCTTGCGCGCGGGAAATCACCGCCGCCGCCAGCGTTTTTTTGTCCGGATAAACCCGAATGTCCAGGCGCGTAAACTCAGCAAACGCCGAAGCATCCGCCGCCGCGACCATAAAATGACAAATCCGCTTTTCAGGCGTGCATTCGGCCAGCACGTCGTTGAAAAAGCGCAGTACGGTTACATTATGATGAGGGATGTCAGATCCCAAAACGTGAATCAGCGTTGTCATGCTCGTCTACGATAGATAACAAATACAGTGCAGCACGCGGCAAAATAGACGATATACGTCGCCATATACGCCTGCGCGGCGCCCAGAGAACCGTGAACCGGGATCAGCCAGTGTGAAAAACCGGTCAGCAGCGCGAACTGACTGATTTCTGTCAGCACATAAAAGCGCAGAGACGCGCGGGCAATCACCAGATACCCAAAAACATACGAGCCTACTTTCAGTACATCGCCCACCAGTTGCCAGGCGAACAAATCGCGCATCGCGATAAATTGTTTTGAAAACAACAGCCAGATAGCAAAATCGCGCAGTAACCAGACCGTGAAACTGACTGCGGCCACGACGGGGATGACAAATTTCAGCGACTTCACGATTTCCCGGGAAATATCCCGTTTATCGGTCAGCCGGGATAATGTGGGCAACAAATACACGCTGAATGAGGCGGTGATAAATTGCAGATAAGCATCCGAAATACTGCTGACGCCCTGCCAGATCCCCACATCTTTCCAGCTGTAATGTTCAGCCAGCAGATTTCGCATCATCACATACGCCACCGGGATCGTGACAGAAGTGATCAGCGCCATCAGCGTAAATTTGCCGAGATGGCTGGCAATAAAACGATCCCAGCCCGGTTTTAAGTATTCCAGCGGAAAGGATTTGCGCTTCCACAACATACCAGCCGCGGGCAGGATGACCAGCGCAGGCACCAGCGCCAGACCGGCCAGCGCGCCTTCGTAACCGCCCAGTTTGAAGCAAGCCAGATAAGCGACTAAACCAATCAGACTTCCGCCAATCACCGCCAGCGCGTTGCCCATCGCGTCGCGATACCCTTTCAGGATTGCCTGAAAATAGTTGGCATAGGCGATGCCCATCTGGATAAAGGCCACGGCGCGAACGACCGCCTGATAGCGCTCATGCCCGAACAGACCGCTACTGATCGGCGCAGCGAGCAGCAGAAATATCGCCGCCAGCAGAGTGGAGAAACCTAAAATCAGCGATGACGACGTCCCGAGCACGGCTTTAAGGCGCTCAGGATTATCATGGTGTTCGGCAACATATTTGGTGACGCCATTGAAGATCCCGGCACCGGACAATACGCCCAACACCGTGACCATCTGACGGAAATTCCCCGCCTGCCCCACGCCCTCCGGCCCGAACGCCACGGCCAGCAATTTAACTACCAGCAATCCGGTGCCGATTTTAATCAGCGTGGAACCGGCGGTCCAGACTGACGCTTTTGCCAGCGACATGTCAGGCGAAGTATTGCAGCATGGCCGCAATCACAGTGCGCTGTGTGTCGTCGGTCATGTTGTAGAACAACGGCAGGCGCACCAGACGCTCACTTTCCTGCGTGGTAAAGCAGTCGGTGCCAGAGAAACGCCCGAAGTTTTCGCCAGCCGGACAGGCATGCAGCGGAATGTAATGGAATACGGTGAGGATATCTGCCGCTTTCATATGACGGATGAACGCATCGCGATCTTCGATATCGTTCAGTCGAACATAGAACATGTGGGCGTTTTGCACACATTCCTGCGGAATAGCCGGGAGCTGGATACGTCCCGCATCGGCCAGATCCTGCAAGGCTTCATAATACTGATTCCAGATAGCCAGACGGCGCTGATTAATCTTTTCAGCGGCATCCAGATTTCCCCACAGATACGCGGCCTGCAAATCAGACATCAGATAGCTGGAGCCGATATCGCGCCAGGTATATTTATCCACCTGCCCGCGGAAGAACTGGCTGCGGTTGGTGCCTTTTTCGCGAATGATTTCAGCACGATCAATCAGCGCCGGATCGTTGATCAGCGTCGCACCGCCTTCGCCGCCTGCGGTGTAATTTTTCGTTTCGTGGAAACTGAAACAGCCGATGTGGCCGATCGTTCCCAGTGCCTTGCCTTTGTAAGTCGACATCACGCCCTGCGCGGCATCTTCCACCACGAACAGATGATACTTTTCAGCCAGCGCCATGATGGCGTCCATTTCACAGGCCACGCCTGCGTAATGCACCGGCACAATCACTTTGGTTTTAGCCGTAATCGCCGCTTCAATCAGGGTTTCATCGATATTCATGGTGTCCGGGCGGACATCCACAAAGACGATTTTCGCGCCACGCAGAACAAACGCATTGGCGGTCGAGACGAACGTGAAGCTCGGCATAATCACTTCATCGCCGGGCTGGATATCAAGCAGCAATGCGGCCATTTCCAGCGACGCCGTGCAGGACGGCGTCAGCAATACTTTCGGGCAGTTAAAATGCTGTTCGAACCATTTCTGACAGCGCAGCGTGAATCCGCCATCGCCGCAAAGTTTGCCGCTGTTCATCGCCTCGCGCATGAAATCAATTTCAGTGCCAACAATCGGCGGCGCATTAAAAGGGATCATCGTTTCACCTGTACAGCCAGTACGCCGTGCGTGTGACTTTGCCACCGCTGGCGAGATAAAGGTTTAAAGCCGGAAGGTTGCCGGTTTGTGTCGCGACGTGAAGACGCGAAACGCCCTGACCGGCACACCATTGTTTCGCAGCCGCCATTAATGTCTTGCCCACTCCCCGCCCCTGACATTCAGGTTTGACGGCCAGCAGGCCAATTCTTGCTTCGCCCTTGGCTAACTGGCGCAGCGTCACAAATCCGCTCGCGTCATCGGCCCACAGGCAAAGATGGTCGAATGTGCCCAGCACCGCTTTTTCCGCCCACATCGCGTAAAACCGCGCGCTGTCATCCGGCTGATACCACGGAGACCGAAAACGGCTCAGGCGAAACGCCTGACGGGCGATCGTCACTACGTCTGCAATATCTTTCGGCACCGCCAGACGCCCGGCGGGCAACGCGATATCCTGCGCACTCACCGCGACGCACACATCGGTTTCACCTTCGGCCAGACGAAAGCCGAGCGCGGACAGCGCATCCAGCATTTCGGTCTGATCCGCATCCACTTTTGCCTGCACCAGCGCATATTGCGCCAGCGCCTCAGGCGTCACGACGGTTTCCGCCGACGCATCCAGGCTCAATTTGGCACTGCGCAACTGGAAGAAATCGCTCTCCCAGTCGAGCGGTTCAATATTGCCGTGGACGTGCAGGCTCACCGCCACACACCTTTGGTGTCTACGATCCAGGACTGGCGGATCGCGCTGGCCGGGATCGCCTTAAACGAGGTGTGATCAACCAGCATCACCAGAAGATCGGCGTCTTTCAGGGCATCATCCAGAGAATGCAGTGTCACTTTTTCAGCCAGCGATGCCGGAAGCTGATGAACATTCGGTTCAACGGCCCAGGTCTCGCCTGCATGCCAGTCGGCAATCAGGTGGGTGACTTCTACGGCAGGGCTTTCGCGCAGGTCGTCGATATTCGGTTTAAACGCCAGACCAAAGCAGGCGATTTTGATTTCAGAAGCGCGCTTGCCGGTGGTGGTAAGGCAATCGGCCAGCGCGGCCTTCACGCGATCAACCACCCAGTGCGGTTTGCTGTCATTCACTTCGCGCGCCGTACGGATGATCCGCGCAAGCTCAGGGTTCTGCGCCACAATAAACCACGGATCGACCGCGATACAGTGGCCGCCAACGCCCGGTCCCGGCTGTAAAATATTCACGCGCGGATGGCGGTTTGCCAGGCTGATCAGCTCCCAGACATTAATGCCCTGCGCATCGCAAATCAGTGAGAGCTCATTAGCGAAAGCAATGTTGACGTCGCGGAAGCTGTTTTCGGTCAGCTTGCACATTTCCGCCGTACGCGAATTCGTAACCACACATTCTCCTTTCAGGAAAATGTTGTACAAATCACTGGCGCGCTGCGAGCACACGGAGGTCATCCCGCCAATCACGCGGTCATTTTTGATCAGCTCAACCATCACCTGGCCCGGCAAAACGCGTTCAGGGCAGTAAGCAATATTGATATCCGCCCGTTCACCCGCCTGTTGCGGGAAGCTCAGATCCGGGCGAACTTCGGCCAGCCATGCTGCCATTTGTTCTGTCGCGCCGACCGGAGACGTAGATTCCAGAATGATCAGGTCACCCTTTTTGAGTACCGGCGCCAGAGAGCGCGCGGCGGATTCCACGTATTTCATATCCGGCAGATGATCGCCCATAAAAGGCGTCGGCACGGCAATCAGGAAAGCATCCGCAGGTTCGGGCTGAGTGACGGCGCGGAGGAAACCGCCTTCTACCGCCTGTTTTACCAGCGTGTCGAGATCGGGTTCAACGATATGAATGGCGCCACGGTTAATGGTCTCAACCGCGTGCTGATTGATGTCTACCCCCACGACTTTTTTCTGGCGTGAGGCGAAGGCGGCTGCCGTCGGCAAACCGATGTAACCCAGTCCGATTACAGAAATAGTATTGAAATTCATGGTCATACCCGATGATTTTTTAATGCATCAAGAATATGGCGACACGCGTGTCCGTCACCATAAGGATTGTGCGCCCTGCTCATGCTGTTGTATTCGTTTTCATCGCTCAGCAGACGGTTCACTTCCTTAACAATTTTTGCAGGATCAGTCCCGACCAGACGTACCGTACCGGCATCAACGGCTTCCGGACGCTCTGTGGTTTCCCGCATCACCAGCACCGGTTTCCCCAGTGAAGGCGCTTCTTCCTGCACACCGCCCGAATCCGTCAGAATCAGATAGGCTTTATCCATCAGATAAACGAAAGGCAGATAATCCTGCGGGTCGATTAACACGATGTTGTCGATGCCCGCCAGAATACGGTTTACCGGCTCACTGACGTTAGGATTGAGGTGCACCGGATACACAATCTGAACATCCGGATGCTGGCGGGCGATATCGGCCAGCGCCGAGCAAATCCGCTCAAAACCGCCGCCAAAACTTTCACGGCGGTGACCCGTTACGAGGATCAGTTTTTTACTGGCATCGAGGAACGGATAGGTATTGGCCAGCTGCTGCGCCAGAGACGCATCGCTGTTAAAGCGATCACGAACCCACAACAGCGCATCAATCACCGTATTGCCGGTGACGAAAATGCGGCTTTCAGGAATATTTTCCCGCGTCAGATTCGAACGGGCGTTTTCCGTCGGGGCAAAATGCCAGCGCGCAAGATGACCGGTCAGCAGGCGATTGCCCTCTTCCGGCCACGGCGAAGAAAGATCACCGGTGCGCAGACCGGCTTCGACATGACCGACCGCAATCTGATGATAAAAAGCCGCCAGACTCGCGGACAGCGTCGTGGTGGTATCGCCGTGAACCAGCACGACGTCCGGTTTAAATTCATCAAGCACCGGCTTCAGGCCGGTCAGAATACGGCTGGTGATTTCCGTCAGACCCTGCCCCGGTTTCATAATATTGAGGTCATAATCGGGCGTAATCTCAAACAGACGCAATACCTGATCGAGCATTTCACGGTGCTGTGCCGTGACACAAACTTTAGATTCAAAAGCCGCATCCTGCGACAAAGCAAGCACCAGCGGCGCCATTTTAATGGCCTCCGGACGGGTGCCGAAAATCGTCAACACTTTCACAATGTGTTTCTCTTATTTTTACGACGCGTCAGGGCAACTCCTGCCCCGATTAAACCACCGACAATCCCCCACATGATCATCAGGAACACACGGCGCGGGCTGTCACGTTTTACAGGTTCCTCAGGCGTTCTGAGGTAACGGTAAGTCTGGAATTTCGCGGTCAGCGTCGGGCCCACATTCAGCGTCGACAGCATGGCGCGGTTCTGGTCGTAATCCAGATCATAACCCGGCCCGGAAGCCTGTAATAATTCCAGGCGCGCTTTCAACATAGGCACACCCAGCAGGAACATGTCGGAATCAGGCAGCTCTTCGGCTGGGGTGTCCGTCACGCTTTTGGTGATGTTTTGCTGCTGGGCGATTTTCAGCGCCTGCTCGGTGTTATTCACCGTGCGTTTGAAAATGCTCTGCGCCACTTCTTCCTGGCGTTTGACCTGCGCTTTCATCGACTGCGTCCGGGCAGCCCATGCGCCCTGCAACTCATCGTAAAGATGCTGCGCCGCGCGCTGGCTGGCGAAATTAACATACTGACGCAAAAGTTTGTTGGCATCAGCGGCATCTTCCGCCGTCAGTTTCACAATGTCGTTCGGGACTTTCATTGCATCGCGCGGTGTGAACTGAATATCGTTAATCAGATCATCGAGCAAAACGGCATCCGCGCGCGCATCATTTTCCAGGCGCTGCTTGTAATAAGGGCTTTGCAGCCAGAAATCACGACGTGTGTCGTAAGCGGCAAGCTGCATCACAAATTCATTATAGGATTCATCAGAGATCGGCGGACGACCGGTATCCGACGGCAACGCAGTGCGCACATCCAGATTACGCAGGAACTGCGCTTGTGAGAAATAAGACGAGAGATTGTTCACGGTGGGACGGTCGGTAATGGCCGTCGAGCTCCACTCCTGTTTCATCAGATAAGAGGAGCCCAAAGCCACTAACGCGAACAGTATTGCCAGGCCCGCAATCCAAAATTTACCTTTCCATAAGGTGCAGCACAAACCACGAATATCGAGTTCATTTTCGATGTCACGATCATTCTGGTTTCTTATCATTTCTGGTTTATCCACAGCCAGTATGCCCTTGTGTAAAAGATGAATTATTGAGGAGATGAACGGCGCAAACGCCTTTTAAGACGTTTGATAAACCGGGCCACGCGCCAGGCGTGCTTGATGCAAACGCCGTACAACAGGAAAGCGACAAAGAATAAAGCCAGCATGACCCATTCAGGCACGAAAGGCAGATGTTCGCCAATCACGCCAACCGCCGCCAGAAGTGCAGCGGCCACGGTAATTAGCATAAAGGCCTGACGGGAAGTAAAGCCGGCGCGCATGATCAAATGATGAATGTGCTGGCGATCGGCAGAAAACGGACTCATGCCTTTGCGCAGACGGCGGTACATGATGGCAACCATGTCCATCAGAGGGATTGCGATAAGCCAGAGTGCGGTTACCGGGTTCATCGGGTGCGTTTCGCCTTGCGTGCTTTGCAGCAGGATCCAGATGACCGTAAAACCAATCAGCGTACTACCCGCATCGCCCATGAACACTTTATAGCGAGGGCCGAAGACGCCCAGATTGAGCAGGATATAAGGCAAAATGGCGGCAATCATGGCGAAGCACCAGAGCGCCAGTTCCATGTGACCACTGCCATACATGATGATGCCTAAAGAACCGAAACTGACGCAGGATAATCCGCCCAGAAGCCCGTCGATACCATCCACCATGTTAAAGGCGTTGATCGCCGCCCAGACGGCAAACAGGGTCACCAGATAGCCGAACGGCCCGAGTGCCATTTCCCATGGGCCGATAAGATGCCCGAGATTACGTAGCGTGAGATTTGCGAAACTCATCATCGCCACGGCCACCACAGCCTGCACCATTGCGCGGGTTTTTACACTGATATCGAAACGGTCATCGAGCGCGCCGACCAGTACCAGCAAGCCCGCGCAGGCGAGATAAAGGTTGCCATGCGGAATGACATAGCTGGTGATAAGAAAGGCGAAACAAACCCCTGCATACACAGAAATACCGCCGACCAGCGGGATCAAACCCTGATGGCGTTTGCGAAAATTGGGTTTATCTACGAGTCCGATTTTATTCGCCACCTTCCGGGCAACGAACAGAAACAGGAATGAAAAAACGAAAACAATGGCAAGCTCAGTACTCATATTGAGTAAATTCACAGTTAAGAGATCTCTTCTGCAAAAATAAGGTGCGTGGAATCGAGAGCATCATAAACCTCACAGCCTTAAATCAAATCCTATGGTGACAGTTATGGTTTTGTCTCAGGCAAGACCTTATCTGTTGCCATTTCTTGGGCAGTAAACCGATAAAATAAAGAAAGGGCACTGGAAAAACCATCAGCTATTATCCGAATAGTCTGACAATTTCACCAAAGTAGCATTATGGTAGCTACCAAAAGCAAAAAACGCCACGGCTTAGCGTGGCGTTAGTTTGAGTTTTACACCAAATTACGAACGTTTCATCATATCGAAGAAGTCGTCATTGGTTTTCGTCATGGCGAGTTTGTTGATGAGGAATTCCATTGCATCAATCTCACCCATCGGGTGAATGATTTTACGCAGGATCCACATCTTCTGAAGTTCTTCTGACGTGGTCAGCAGCTCTTCTTTACGGGTACCAGAACGATTGTAATCAATCGCAGGGAATACGCGTTTCTCAGCGATTTTGCGCGCCAGATGCAATTCCATGTTGCCGGTACCTTTGAATTCTTCATAGATAACTTCATCCATTTTAGAACCGGTATCGACCAGCGCAGTAGCGATGATGGTCAGGCTTCCGCCCTCTTCCACGTTACGTGCTGCACCGAAGAAACGTTTTGGACGGTGTAAGGCGTTAGCATCCACACCACCGGTCAGAACTTTGCCTGATGACGGAACCACGGTGTTGTAAGCACGAGCCAGACGGGTAATGGAGTCCAGCAGGATGATGACGTCTTTCTTGTGCTCAACCAGGCGTTTGGCTTTTTCGATGACCATTTCAGCCACCTGAACGTGACGGGATGCCGGCTCATCAAAGGTAGAAGCGATAACTTCCCCTTTAACCAGACGCTGCATCTCGGTTACTTCTTCCGGACGTTCATCAATCAGCAGAACCATCAGCACACAGTCAGGATGATTGTACGCAATGCTTGTCGCGATATTTTGCAGCAGCATGGTTTTACCCGCTTTCGGCGGAGCAACAATCAGACCACGCTGGCCGCGGCCAATCGGAGCAGCCAGATCCAGTACACGCGCGGTTAAATCTTCCGTTGAACCATTACCACGTTCCATACGCAGACGGGAATTTGCATGCAGAGGGGTTAAGTTTTCGAACAGGATTTTGCTGCGGGCGTTTTCTGGTTTGTCGTAGTTAACTTCGTTAACTTTCAACAGGGCAAAATAACGTTCACCTTCTTTAGGTGGGCGGATTTTACCGGAAATGGTGTCGCCAGTGCGAAGGTTGAAGCGGCGAATTTGGCTTGGTGATACGTAGATGTCGTCGGGGCCTGCGAGGTAGGAACTGTCTCCGGAGCGGAGGAAACCAAATCCATCCTGCAATATCTCCAGTACGCCATCACCGAAGATGTCTTCTCCGCTTTTCGCATGCTGCTTCAATATTGAAAAGATAATGTCTTGCTTGCGCATGCGGGCCTGGTTTTCCAGCCCCATATTTTCGCCGAGTGCAATCAGGTCAGAGACCGGCGTATTCTTTAATTCGGTAAGATTCATAATGGTGGGTTCTTAAACTCGGGGTATGTCTCGAACATCTGTCGTGAATGGGTATGGCAGGGTCATCCATGCCTGTTTATTGTATGACACTTCAAATCACAGCTTTGAAATCCAGCCGCAGGCAGTCGCTCGCGGGCGATATTCTAGAGGGGCAATGATATTGAAGGTGTCTTAAAGCCGATTTTGTTAAAACCGTTAGATGGTCAAGCACAGTGCCAGTTCAATTTAATTATTATTCAAAGAAACTTTATAGGCAGATGTTTTTGACACAACAGAGTAAAACGTAAGAATCAAACTACAGGTAAGCTCTATTTGCAGTAAGCGTAAACTTAGCACGCTTCTTGACAGGCGTCTAGCGGACAATGTGAAAAACACGGCAGCCCGCTAAACACCTGGCTTTGGTCATCCCGACCGATTACAGATTAGCTGTTAAGAACTCTTTCAGCTGACCTTTCGACAGTGCGCCAACTTTAGTTGCTGCGACTTCGCCGCCTTTAAATAACAGCAGGGTAGGAATACCACGGATGCCGTATTTAGGTGCAGTACCTGGGTTTTCATCGATGTTCAGCTTCGCGATGGTCAGCTTGCCTTCGAACTCAGTGGCAATTTCATCCAGAATCGGAGCGATCATTTTACAAGGACCACACCACTCTGCCCAGAAATCGACCAGTACCAGCCCTTCAGCTTTCAATACGTCGTTGTCGAAACTGTCATCGGTCAGGTGAATAATTTTATCGCTCATGTTCTACTCCAAAGGATTATCTTTACCTTGTTGATGTAGCATTAACCAACAGTAGGTTGACTTTATTTCACCGGATACGCTTTCGTAAAGCAATAGTTAGCTGATATTCTACCACACTATGAGCAAAACACACTTGACCGAACAGAAGTTTTCCGACTTCGCCCTGCACCCGCTGGCAGTAGAAGCCCTTGAAAAGAAAGGGTTCCATTACTGTACGCCTATTCAGGCATTGGCATTGCCGATCACGCTCGCTGGGCGTGATGTTGCAGGTCAGGCGCAAACCGGTACCGGCAAGACGCTGGCTTTTCTGGCGTCTACTTTCCATTATCTGCTTTCTCACCCTGCTGCGGAAGGTCGTCAGACTAACCAGCCGCGTGCCTTGATCATGGCACCTACGCGTGAACTCGCGGTGCAGATCCACTCCGACGCCGAAGCATTATCTGAATCTACCGGGCTGAAATTAGGTCTGGCCTATGGCGGCGACGGTTACGATAAACAGCTTAAAGTGCTGGAAAGCGGCGTGGACATCCTGATCGGAACCACCGGCCGTTTAATCGATTACACCAAACAGAACCACATCGACCTGGGCGCGATTCAGGTGGTGGTGCTGGATGAAGCAGACCGCATGTTCGATCTGGGCTTCATCAAAGATATCCGCTGGATCTTCCGCCGGATGCCACCTGCGACTCAACGCCTCAACATGCTGTTCTCAGCAACCCTTTCCTATCGTGTGAAAGAACTGGCGTTCGAAAACATGAATAATGCCGAGTCGATTGAGATCGAACCGGAGCAAAAAACGGGCCACCGTATTAAAGAAGAACTCTTCTACCCTTCGAATGAAGAGAAAATGCGCCTGTTACAGACGCTGATTGAAGAAGAATGGCCAGACCGCTGCATCATTTTTGCTAACACTAAACACCGTTGTGAAGACGTTTGGGGCCATCTGGCAGCCGACGGTCATCGCGTAGGTTTACTAACCGGCGATGTCCCGCAGAAAAAACGCCTGCGCGTTCTGGAAGACTTCACCAAAGGCACGCTGGATATTCTGGTTGCGACTGACGTTGCAGCCCGTGGTTTGCACATTCCTGCCGTTACACACGTCTTTAACTATGATCTGCCTGACGACTGTGAAGACTATGTTCACCGTATTGGTCGTACCGGCCGTGCGGGTCTGAGCGGTCATTCCATCAGCCTGGCTTGTGAAGAGTACGCGCTGAACCTGACGGCAATCGAAACCTACACCGGTCACAGCATTCCTGTCAGCAAATACAGCAGCGAAGCGCTGTTAACTGATTTACCTGCGCCGAAACGTCTGGCTCGCTCTCGTACCGGAAACGGTCCGCGTCGTAACAGCAATTCGTCTTCACGTCGCAGCAGCGCACCACGTAGCAACCGTAAACGTCCGGGCTGATAACCTATGCTAAGCTCCACCTCACTCTATGCAGCAATTGATTTGGGCTCTAACAGCTTTCACATGCTGGTTGTTCGTGAGGTGGCAGGCAGTATCCAGACCCTCGCCAGAATTAAGCGCAAAGTGCGTCTGGCTGCCGGTCTGGATAAGCAAAACCTGCTTTCTCAGGAAGCCATGCAACGTGGCTGGCAATGCCTGAAGCTGTTTTCCGAAAGATTGCAGGATATTCCCCGCGAACAAATCCGCGTCGTTGCCACCGCAACGTTGCGGCTTGCCAGTAATGCGGACGAATTTTTGAGGAAAGCTCAGGAAATTCTCGGTTGCCCGATTCAGGTCATTGCCGGTGAAGAAGAAGCCCGTCTGATTTATCACGGCGTTGCCCATACCACGGGTGGCCCGGATAAACGTCTGGTCGTCGATATTGGCGGCGGCAGTACAGAGCTGGTCACTGGTATCGGCGCACAGGCCACCACGCTTTTCAGCCTTTCGATGGGCTGCGTGACCTGGCTGGAGCGCTATTTTACCGACCGAAATCTGGCAAAGGAAAACTTCGATCAGGCCGAACAGGCCGCGACCGACATGATCCTTCCGATAGCGCCTCAGCTGATCGCCAATGGCTGGCAAATTTGTGTTGGTGCTTCCGGCACCGTTCAGGCGCTTCAGGAAATCATGGTCGCTCAGGGTATGGATGAGCGCATTACGTTGCCGAAACTTCAACAGCTCAAACAGCGTGCAATTCAGTGCGGAAAACTGGAAGAGCTGGAAATTGAAGGCCTGACGCTTGAACGTGCGCTGGTTTTCCCAAGCGGTCTGTCGATTCTCATCGCCATTTTCAAAACCCTGAATATCGAAACCATGACGCTGGCCGGTGGCGCACTGCGTGAAGGTCTGGTTTACGGCATGCTGCACCTGCCGATTGAACAGGATATTCGCCAGCGCACATTGCGAAATCTGCAACGCCGCTATCTGCTTGATAATGAACAGGCACAGCGCGTAGCACAGCTTGCAGAGAACTTTTCGTTGCAGGTGTCACAGGAATGGAAGCTCGATGCCCGCGCCCGTGAGCTGCTGAATAGCGCCTGTTTGATCCACGAAATCGGGCTGAGTGTTGATTTCAAAAAAGCGCCGCAGCACGCAGCCTATCTGATCAGTCATTTAGACTTACCGGGCTTTACGCCGGCGCAGAAAAAACTGCTGGCGACGCTGTTGCAAAACCAGAACGGGACGCTCGATTTACCGTTGCTCAATGAGCAAAACGCCGTCCCGCCGCGTCAGGCACAACGTCTTTGTCGCATTCTCCGGCTTGCGATTATCTTTGCCAGCCGTCGCCGCGACGACACGTTGCCCGCCGTGCGTTTACGGGCAAATGATGATGAACTGAATGTGATTGTGCCGCAGGGCTGGCTGGCTCAGCATCCGTTACGGGCGGAAGAGCTGGAACAGGAAAGCCACTGGCAAAGTTATGTCCACTGGCCGCTGTTCGTCGAAGAACAGCTCTGATTTTTTCCGTAAAAAAACGCACCGAATGAGGCAGGGCTTATCCCCTGCCTTTTTCTTTGCCTGTCAGTTTCCGCCTTTGGCTTTCGCCAGTTGTTCACGGATTTTCTCCAGATGGCCTTGCCCTTTCACCATACGCTCCTGCGCACTGACCACTTTACGCTCACTTTCCCAGGCCAAATCATCCTGCGGCAGTTCCATCAGGAAGCGGCTGGGTTCCGGACGAATTAATTCCCCGTACTGGCGGCGTTCACGGCAAAGCGTAAAAGTCAGCTCTTTTTGGGCGCGGGTAATGCCCACATACGCCAGACGCCGTTCTTCATCGACATTGTCTTCATCGATGCTGCTCTGATGCGGCAACAATCCTTCTTCCATGCCGACCAGAAACACATACGGGAATTCCAGACCTTTCGAAGCGTGCAGCGTCATCAGCTGAACCTGATCCAGTTCTTCGTCACTTTCACCACGTTCCATCATGTCACGCAGCGTAAAGCGCGTGACCACCTGAGTGAGCGTCATCGGCTCATCCAGATCGGTACCTTCGAGCATTTCGGTCATCCAGCTGAAAAGCTGATTGACGTTTTTCATGCGCATTTCGGCCGCTTTCGGGCTCGGCGAGGTTTCGAACAACCAGCTTTCGTAATCGATGCCGTGGATCAGATCCCGTACCGCCGCAACCGGTTCGCGTTCGGCCAGTTCAGAAATAGTGCCCATCCAGTGCGTGAACCGTTGCAGTGATTCCAGGCCACGCCCGGTCAGATACTGGCTCAGCCCCATATCGAAACTGGCTTTGAACAAACCTTTGTTACGCTGATTTGCCCACTCACCCAGTTTCTGCAACGTCGCTGCACCGATTTCACGACGCGGTGTATTCACGATACGCAGGAAAGCGCTGTCATCGTCAGGGTTAGTCAGGACGCGCAGATAGGCCAGCAAATCTTTAATTTCAGGCCGCGAGAAGAACGACGTGCCGCCGGAAATGCGGTACGGAATGCGGTTCTGCATCAGCATTTTTTCAAACAGGCGTGACTGGTGGTTACCGCGATACAAAATCGCGTAATCGCCATAACCGGTCTTGTTGATAAAGTGATGCGCAATCAGCTCGCCAACCACGCGCTCGGCTTCGTGATCTTCATTGTTGGCGGTCACCACTTTCAGCGTTTCGCCGTAACCCAGCTCAGAGAAAAGCCGCTTCTCGAACACATGCGGGTTGTTGGCGATCAGGATGTTAGCCGCTTTCAAAATGCGCTGCGAGGAACGATAGTTCTGTTCAAGCTTAACGACCTGCAACTGCGGGAAATCTTCTTTCAGCAGCACCAGGTTTTGTGGCCGCGCACCGCGCCAGGAGTAGATAGATTGATCGTCGTCGCCCACCACAGTGAAACGTGCGCGGTTGCCAACCAGCAGTTTCACCATCATGTACTGACTGGTGTTGGTGTCCTGATATTCATCGACCAGCAGGTAGCGCAGTTTGTTCTGCCAGCGCTCGCGCACTTCTTCATTCTTCTGCAACAGCAGCGTCGGCAGCAGGATCAGGTCATCGAAATCGAGGATATTACAGGCGCGCATATGGTCATGATATAGCCCGTAGCAGTGCGCGAAGATCTGATCGCGTTCCGATCGCGCAAGGCCCGCCGCATGGGACGGATCAACCAGATCGTTCTTCCAGTTTGAGATCGTCGAGATCAGTTGTTGCAACAGCGTTTTGTCATTTTCCAGCCACTTCTCGCTCAGCTCTTTGAGCAGCGCCAGCTGATCCTGATCGTCGAACAGGGAGAAATTGGATTTCATGCCCAACGCGGCAAATTCGCGTTTGATGATTTCAAGCCCCAGCGTGTGGAAAGTCGCGATCAGCAAGCCGCGTGATTCTTTTCGCCCAAGGGTTTGCGCCACACGCTCTTTCATCTCGCGCGCCGCTTTATTGGTGAAGGTTACAGCCGCAATGTGGCGAGCCTGATAGCCACATTCACGGATCAGGTGTGCGATTTTATTGGTAATCACCCTGGTTTTGCCGGAGCCAGCCCCCGCCAGAACCAGGCAGGGTCCGGTGACGAATTCGACGGCATGTTGTTGGCTGGGGTTTAATCGCATGGCGTATTTTTGCTCACCTGATGGACAAGGACGGCGATTGTAGCAGAAACGTCGCCTGAGATTGACAGCCTTTACGGTGCAATTTGTGATGTCTGGAATGCAGGCCGGAGTCCACATACGGCGTTGCAGATGTTACATTACGCCCCTGGAAACACTCTCGCATAAAAGGTCTCAATCATGGCAAAAACTGCTGCAGCAATGCATATCCTTGTTAAGGAAGAAGCACAGGCGCTCGATATTCTGGAACAGCTGAAGAATGGCGGCGATTTCGAAAAACTGGCTAAAAAACATTCTACCTGCCCGTCAGGCAAAAAAGGCGGCCATTTAGGTGAATTCAAGCAAGGCGCAATGGTGCCAGCTTTCGATAAAGTGGTTTTCTCTGCGCCGCTGATCGAGCCACAAGGCCCGCTGCACACTCAGTTCGGTTACCACATCATTAAGATCCTGTACCGCAACTGAGTTACCGTTCCGGCGCAGTAAAAAGAAAGGGCACCGCATTTTCATGCAGTGCCCTTTTTATTTATCTTCCGAAAACCCGGAAGAATTCGAGTAAGAAGAGGATCAGCTCGCTACTGCGATGCGTTTCATATCAGTCATATAACCACGTAAAGTGCGGCCGATTGACTCGATCGGGTGGTTGCGAATCGCTTCGTTAACGTCACGCAGCTGTGCATTATCGACCTGCGTTTCTGCAACAGATTTGCCCAAATCACCCGCCTGCAGGGTAGTCATGAACTCTTTCAGCAACGGTACTGCGGCGTTAGCAAACAGGTAGTTACCGTATTCTGCGGTATCAGAGATAACCACGTTCATTTCGTACAGACGCTTACGCGCAACGGTGTTGGCGATCAGCGGCAGTTCGTGCAGTGATTCGTAGTAAGCGGATTCTTCGATGATGCCCGAAGCCACCATGGTTTCGAAGGCCAGCTCAACGCCCGCTTTCACCATCGCAATCATCACGACGCCGTGATCGAAATATTCCTGCTCAGAAATTTTACCGTCGAACTGTGGTGCATTTTCGAACGCAGTTGCGCCCGTTTCTTCACGCCAGGTCAGCAGGTTTTTGTCGTCGTTCGCCCAGTCAGCCATCATGCCGCGGGAGAATTCGCCGGAGATGATGTCGTCCATGTGTTTCTGGAACAGCGGCGCCATGATCTCTTTCAGTTGTTCGGACAGCGCATAAGCACGCAGTTTCGCCGGGTTGGACAAACGCTCCATCATCAGCGTGATGCCGCCTTGTTTCAGCGCTTCGGTGATGGTTTCCCAGCCGAACTGCAGCAGTTTTTCTGCGTATGCTTCATCCACGCCGTCAGCAACCAGTTTGTCGAAGCACAGCAGAGAACCGGCCTGCAACATACCGCACAGGATAGTCTGCTCGCCCATCAGGTCAGATTTTACTTCTGCAACGAAAGAAGATTGCAGAACACCGGCGCGGTGGCCGCCCGTTGCTGCTGCCCAGGCTTTAGCAATCGCCATGCCCTCGCCTTTCGGGTCGTTTTCCGGGTGAACAGCGATCAGCGTCGGAACGCCGAAACCACGTTTGTATTCTTCACGAACTTCAGTACCCGGACATTTCGGCGCAACCATCACGACGGTGATGTCTTTACGGATTTGCTCGCCCACTTCAACAATGTTGAAGCCGTGTGAGTAACCCAGCGTTGCGCCATCTTTCATCAGAGGCTGAACCGCTTTAACCACAGCGCTGTGCTGTTTGTCTGGTGTCAGGTTAACGACCAGGTCAGCCTGTGGGATCAGTTCTTCGTAAGTGCCGACTTTGAAGCCGTTTTCGGTCGCTTTACGCCATGAAGCACGCTTCTCAGCAATCGCTTCTGCACGCAGGGTGTAGGAAACATCCAGACCGGAATCACGCATGTTCAGACCCTGGTTCAGGCCCTGTGCGCCACAGCCTACAATCACCACTTTTTTACCTTTGAGGTAGCTGGCTTCGTCCGCGAATTCATCGCGACCCATGAAGCGGCATTTGCCCAGTTGTGCCAGCTGCTGACGCAGGTTCAGTGTGTTGAAATAGTTAGCCATGTCTTGCTCCGTTCTATCGAGGTAAGTGCTGTTATTTTTTGTTTCACCGGTGAGCCGGTGAACGCCGTGAATTCACTATATGTCATGCGACACATTGCTTAAATTGATATATTACGAAGATGACGTTGCAAAAAATGCAATATACTTCGTTTGACCTTTGCGTAACTAAAAAGCCGGGACTTCTTTATGGATTTGCGTGATCTGAAACTGTTCTTACATCTGGCGGAAAGCCGCCATTTTGGCCGTTCGTCGAAGGCGATGCATGTCAGCCCGTCTACATTATCGCGCCAGATCCAGCGGCTGGAAGAAGAACTCGGCCAGCCGTTATTTCAGCGTGACAACCGCACCGTGCAACTGACCAGCGCGGGTGAACAGCTCAAAACTTTTGCCCAGCAAACGCTGCTGAGTTACCAGCAACTGCGCAGCGGGCTGGATCAGCATGGCCCGACGCTCAGTGGCGAGCTGCATTTGTTCTGCTCGGTCACCGCTGCGTACAGCCACCTGCCCCCTATTCTTGACCGCTTCCGCGCGCAACATCCGCTGGTCGAAATCAAACTGACCACCGGCGACGCCGCCGACGCGGTCGAAAAAGTTCAGTCCACCGAAGCGGACCTGGGGATTGCAGGCCGCCCGGAAAGTCTGCCGGGCAGCGTCGATTTCACGCAAATCGGCGAAATCCCGATGATCCTGATTTCCCCGTCTCTGCCGGGCGCGGTGCGAACGCAAGTCAGCGTGCCACATCCCGACTGGTCACAGATTCCGTTTATCCTGCCGGAACACGGTCCGGCGCGAAAACGCATCGACATCTGGTTCAAACGTAATCGCCTGAGCAATCCGCAAATTTACGCCACGGTGTCCGGCCACGAAGCCATTGTGTCGATGGTCGCGCTCGGTTGCGGCATCGCACTCATCCCTTCGGTAGTAGTCGATAACAGCCCGGAACCGGTTCGCAACCGCATTTCTGTTCTGGATAACGTCACGCTCGGCGCGCCGCTGGAACTGGGCGTCTGCGTGCAGAAAAAACGGCTGAACGAACCCCTGATCGAGGCGTTCTGGCAATTACTCTGAGCGTCTCAGGATAAAAAAAACGGGACACTTTTAAGGTGCCCCGTTTGATTTTAGCCCGCCAGGAAGAAGCGGAACGCCGGATTATCACTTTCGTTGTGACAGTCATAGCCCAGCGCCGTCAGGTTCTGTTCGAACTCCGGCTCTTGTTCATTGAGCTCAAACGCCGCCAGCACGCGACCAAAATCAGTGCCGTGGCTGCGGTAATGGAACAGTGAAATATTCCAGTGCGTGCCCAGCGTATGCAGGAATTTCAGCAAAGCACCCGGGGATTCCGGGAATTCAAAGCTGTAAAGCCGCTCACGCAGAGGTTTGGTCGGACGCCCGCCCACCATATAACGCACGTGAAGTTTCGCCATTTCATCGTCGGACAAATCCACAACCTGATAACCGTCGTGGTTCAGTTCGTCGATAATTTCCTGACGTTCTGCGTGACCGCGCGTCAGACGTACACCCACGAAAATGCAGGCATTGTCCGCATCGGCATAACGGTAGTTAAACTCCGTCACCGAACGGCCACCCAGCAGCTGACAGAATTTCAGGAAGCTGCCTTTGCGCTCAGGGATAGTCACCGCCAGCAGTGCTTCGCGTTGTTCGCCCAGCTCGCAGCGTTCTGACACATAACGCAGACCGTGGAAATTGACGTTCGCGCCGGAAAGCACATGCGCCAGACGCTCGCCCTGAATGTTGTGCTGCTGCACGTATTTCTTCAGCCCCGCCAGCGCCAGCGCGCCGGAAGGTTCTGCAATCGCACGCACGTCTTCGAACAAATCTTTCACCGCCGCGCAGATAGAATCGCTGTCGACAGTGATCACGTCATCGAGATATTCGCGGCACAGACGGAAGGTTTCGTTGCCAATACGTTTCACCGCCACGCCTTCGGCGAACAAACCGACACGCGCCAGATCCACCGGTTCACCGGCATCCAGCGCCGCACGCAGACAGGCAGAATCTTCGGCTTCGACGCCGATCACCTGAATCTGCGGCATCAGCTGTTTGATAAGCACCGCCACACCGGCGGCCAGACCACCGCCGCCGACGGGAACAAAAACGCGATCCAAATGCGCATCCTGTTGCAGCAGTTCCATCGCCAGCGTGCCTTGTCCGGCGATCACCGCCGGATGATCAAACGGCGGCACAAAGGTCATGCCCTGCTTTTGCGAAAGCTCAATAGCTTTGCCTTTGGCTTCGTCGAAATTCGCGCCAAACAGCAGGACTTCGCCGCCGAAATTACGCACCGCATCAACTTTGATATCCGCAGTCGCCACCGGCATCACAATCAGAGATTTGATGCCTTTTTTGGTAGCTGAAAGCGCAACACCCTGCGCATGGTTGCCCGCTGACGCCGTAACGACGCCGCGTGCAGCCTGTTCTTCGGTCAGGCTGGCAATCATCGAATACGCACCGCGTAGTTTAAAACTGTGAACAGCCTGGCGGTCTTCCCTCTTCACCAGAATGGTGTTACCCAGCCGGGAAGAGATTTTTTCCATGACCTGCAAAGGCGTCACCTGGGCGACTTCATAAACCGGCGCACGCAGCACGGCACGCAGATATTCTGCGCCGCACGGCTGGTCGGGTAAAGGTTGTGATACCGCCATGACTGTCAGCCTCCCAGCTTAGACTTGTCGCGTACTGCGCCTTTGTCCGCACTGGTCGCCAGCAATGCATAAGCACGCAGCGCCAGAGAAACCACACGTTCACGGTTCTTAGGCGTCCAGGCTTTATCGCCGCGTGCCAGTTCGGCTTCGTGACGCGCTGCCAGTTCCGCCGCCGGAACGTCCAGCACCATTTTGCGGTTTGGAATGTCGATGTCGATGATGTCGCCATCTTCAACCAGTGCAATCAGGCCGCCGCTGCCCGCTTCGGGAGAAACGTGGCCGATGGACAGACCGGACGTCCCGCCGGAGAAACGACCATCGGTGATCAGCGCACACTCTTTACCCAGCCCCATGGATTTCAGATACGTGGTCGGATAGAGCATTTCCTGCATGCCAGGCCCGCCTTTTGGCCCTTCGTAGCGGATAACGACCACGTCGCCGGAAACCACTTTACCGCCGAGAATCGCTTCAACTGCGCTGTCCTGGCTCTCATAAACCTTGGCCGGCCCCCGGAAGGTCAGGTTGGATTCATCCACGCCTGCGGTTTTAACGATACTGCCTGCTTCAGCGATGTTGCCGTAAAGCACAGCCAGACCGCCGTCTTTGCTGAACGCATGTTCCAGAGAGCGGATACAGCCTTCGGCGCGGTCATCATCGAGCGTATCCCAGCGGCAATCTTGTGAGAATGCCTGTGTGGTACGGATGCCTGCCGGACCGGCGCGGAACATTTTTTTCACCGCTTCGTCTTTGGTCAGCATGATGTCGTACTGATCCAGCGTCTGGTTCAGGGTCAGACCGAGAATATTTTTTACGTCGCGGTTAAGAAGGTTGGCGCGATCCAGTTCACCCAGAATCGCCAGTACGCCACCGGCACGGTGAACGTCTTCCATATGGTATTTCTGAGTGCTTGGTGCAACCTTACACAGATGCGGTACTTTGCGTGACAGACGGTCGATGTCGGTCATGTCGAAGTCGATTTCGCCTTCCTGCGCCGCAGCCAGCAGGTGCAGAACGGTGTTGGTGGAGCCGCCCATCGCGATATCCAGCGTCATGGCGTTTTCGAATGCGGCTTTGCTGGCGATGCTGCGCGGTAAGGCGCTGGCGTCATCCTGCTCGTAATAACGCTTGGTCAGCTCAACGATGCGGCGACCGGCGTTCAGGAACAGGTCACGGCGATCGGCGTGCGTTGCCAGCAATGAACCGTTACCCGGCTGAGAAAGACCCAACGCTTCGGTCAGACAGTTCATGGAGTTAGCGGTAAACATACCGGAACAGGAACCGCAGGTCGGACAGGCAGAACGTTCAATTTGCTCGCTGTCGGCATCGCTGACGTTCGGGTTTGCGCCCTGAATCATCGCATCAACCAGGTCGAGTTTGATGATTTTATCAGACAACTTGGTTTTACCGGCTTCCATCGGACCGCCGGAAACGAAGATCACCGGAATGTTCAGGCGCAGTGACGCCATCAGCATTCCCGGGGTGATTTTGTCGCAGTTGGAAATGCAGACCATGGCATCGGCGCAGTGCGCATTAACCATGTATTCCACCGAGTCTGCGATCAGCTCGCGTGAAGGCAGTGAATACAGCATGCCGCCATGGCCCATGGCGATCCCGTCATCCACGGCGATAGTGTTGAACTCTTTCGCCACGCCGCCGGACGCTTCGATTTGCTCGGCAACCAGTTTACCCAAATCACGCAAATGCACGTGGCCCGGTACGAACTGGGTGAAGGAGTTGACGACGGCAATAATGGGCTTGCCGAAATCGTTATCGGTCATGCCGGTGGCACGCCATAAAGCGCGGGCACCCGCCATATTGCGGCCATGGGTCGTGGTGTGGGAACGGTACTTAGGCATGCTCTGTTCACTCCAAATCATTTCTGTTTAGCAAGCAGCGAAATCGCTACCTGCTGAATTTCTTATTTATCCTCATCATTACCCTAAATCATTCGGGTTGCATCAAGGCGGCAACTGAATGAATCCCCGGGAGCTTACTCAGGTAAGTGACCGGGGTGAATAAAGGCAGCCAACGCAGAAGCAGCCTGAAGGATGACGGGTAATTACTGTGGGTTGATTGGATCCAGCCAACCCCATTTGTCTTCGGTTTTGCCGGTGAACAGGCCGAAGAATGCATCCTGAATTTGTTTGGTGACCGGACCACGTTTGCCGATGCCGACCTGAATGCCGTCAACGCTGCGAACCGGTGTGATTTCTGCGGCAGTACCGGACATGAAGACTTCATCGGCCAGGTACAGGGATTCGCGGGACAGAACCTGCTCGCGAACTTCCAGCCCCATATCTTTCGCCAGTTTAATAATAGCGTCGCGGGTGATGCCCGGCAGAGCGGAAGAGGTAAACGGAGGTGTAAACAGAATGCCGTCTTTTACTTCGAACAGGTTTTCGCCCGCACCTTCAGAGACATAACCGTGAACGTCGAGCGCAATACCTTCCTGATAGCCGTGGCGACGCGCTTCACTACCGACCAGCAATGAAGAAAGGTAGTTACCGCCGGCTTTCGCAGCCGTTGGAATTGTATTGGCTGCCACGCGGTTCCAGGAGGACACCATCGCATCGATGCCCTGCTCCAGCGCTTCTTCACCCAGATACGCGCCCCACGGGAAGGCCGCGATGATCACGTCAGTTTTGTAGCCGTCCGGCGGGTTAACGCCCATACCGACATCGCCAACAAACACCAGCGGACGGATATACGCGCTGACCAGATTGTTTTTACGCAGAGTTTCGCGGCAAGCCTCCATCAGCTCATCCACGCTCTGAGAAACCGGCATACGGTAGATTTTTGCGGAATCGCGCAGACGCTGCATGTGTTCACGGTGGCGGAATACGACGGGGCCTTTATGGGAGTCGTAGCAACGCACGCCTTCAAATACGGAAGTGCCATAATGCAGTGCGTGTGACATGACGTGAACTTTTGCTTCTGCCCACGGAACCATCTCGCCATTGAACCAAATGTAATCAGCTTTCTTCGTCATTCTCTCGTTCCTTTACTCACGCATTCGCGCGTATTTGTTGTGATGTATGTTGCTGGATCTCGACACAAGCGACATCCATAAGTTTGCGTAACTGTGAAGACAGTAAATCTACCGGGCGCTGGCTGGCAACGGTCAATTCGATATTTATATTTTCCGCATTGACCATCGGGGTCATGTTCATTGCGCACACCTGAAAACCACGGTGGCGAACAACGCGTAATACGCGTTCTAACATTTCAGGGCGGAAACGGGCCTGGATTGAGACGTTATGCTGCATCATGACATTTTCTCCAACATGGTTTCGTTGCCTGCGCCCGGTGGAACCAGTGGCCAGACATTCTCATTTTCGTCGATGGAAACCTGAAGCAAATACGGGCCTTCGCTGGTGAAGAATGCGTCCAGAGCGGCATCGACTTGGTCTTTACGGTGGATACGCTGGCCGGGGATATTGAATGCGCTGGCCAGCGTCACAAAATCAGGATTATCAGAAAGGTTGGTTTCACTAAAACGTCCGTCGAAGAACAGTTCCTGCCACTGTCGGACCATCCCTAACCGCTGGTTATCCAGCAACAGGATTTTGACGGGCAGCTGTTTTCGCTTGATGGTGCCCAGTTCCTGAACGTTCATCATGAACGAGCCGTCACCGGAAACACAGATCACCATGTCGTCCGGGCGGGCAACCTGTGCGCCAACGGCAGCCGGAACGCCAAAGCCCATCGTGCCCAGACCGCTGGAGGTGATGAAGTTTTCCGGGCGGCTGAACTGCATGTGCTGCGCGGTCCACATCTGGTGCTGACCGACATCGGTGGTGACAACGGTACTGGCAGATTTGCGATCGGAGATTTGTTTCAGTAACAGCGGTGCATAAATCGCTTCGCCCGGATGGTCATAGCGCCATTCACCCTGCGCTTTCAGCGTCATCACTTCATCACGCCATGCGCTGATGTTCAGCGGTTGTTGCAGTGCAGGTAACAGAGAATTCAAATCACCCTGCAACGCGACGTGCGCCTGACGCAGTTTGTTCAGTTCCGCCGGATCGATATCCATGTGGATAACGGCCGCGTTTGGCGCGAAGGTATTCAGTTTGCTTGTCACCCGGTCATCAAAACGCGCACCGACCGCAATCAGTAAATCGCAGGACTGAACCGCCAGATTAGCGGCTTTGGTGCCGTGCATACCCAGCATTCCCAGATAACACGGGTCAGTCGCATCCGGTGCGCCCAGCCCTTTCAGGGTGGCAACTGCCGGCATACCGGTGGCAGAAATGAAGTCACGTAATGCCGGCACCGCTTGCGCCATGCCCACACCACCGCCAACATAAACAATGGGTTTTTGCGCCGCGGCGATCATCGCGCTGGCTTGTTGCAGTTCAGCTGCCGGATGCGGGAAGGTTTCTTCTACCGCCAGCAGATGCGGCGGTAATTCGCCGGTCGCCAGCTGAATATCTTTCGGGATGTCGATCAGAACCGGGCCCGGACGCCCGGAAGTGGCGATGGCAAAAGCTTCCGCCATGATTTCCGGCAGCGCGTCCAGCGATTCAACCAGGAAGCTGTGTTTGGTACAGGCCAGAGATAAACCTAAAACGTCGATTTCCTGGAAGGCGTCGGTACCGATGAATGCGGAACCGACCTGACCGGTGATAGCCACCAGAGGAACGGAATCGAGCAGTGCGTCAGCCAGACCAGTGATCAGGTTGGTCGCACCAGGCCCGGAAGTGGCGATACAAACGCCGACTTTTCCGGTAGAACGGGCATAGCCGATGGCGGCCATTGCGGCGCCCTGCTCGTGCCGGCACAACAGGTGTTCCACGCCGCCGTCATACAATGCATCGTATACCGGCATGATTGCCCCGCCAGGATAACCAAATACTGTATTTACACCCTGCGCACGCAACGCTTGTACTACCCATTGTGCTCCGTTCATCTTTATTCTCCTGCCTTTTTGCGACAAGTGCAGAATATTATGCTGTTGCTCATTTTCCGACCCCGTTTCACTGTTCTCTGAAATACCTGACCCAAAAAAAAACCCCGGACCTTTCGGTGCGGGGTTTCTTTTCAGGTTCAGGCTTGTTTAATAAGCCTTTCTTCGTCCAAGTGCAGCCCCGCACGGTGGGATAATAATCACCACCACGCTAATCACGACTAGGCTAACTACGAGGAGAAGGGCTTTCATTTTTAGGTTTCTAAAATTCATATTGCGAACGATTGCCTACAGAGTTATCACAGTAATGCGTTTAATGACAACACTTTTCTTGCGTTATTATTTGCGACGCGCTGCACAACCCGGCAAAAATAATCTGAAAAATCAAACCTTAGCAGGCTGATCCGTTCTCTGATTATTTATTGCTCCCGTTATCGCTTTTCCGCGCGTATCTCGCCCGAATGCAACAAGTACAGAAATTACGATCGCCACCGTCCCGGCGACAATCGCCATCGCCAGCCCGTAGTTATGTCCGTGACTTTCGGCAATGCCTGCCTGCAATGTCGCATTGACCGACGCCAGCAAATTCCCGAGCTGATAAACAAATCCGGGCAATACAGCGCGGGTGTTCGCAGGCACCAGCTCAGTGAGATAAGACGGCACCACGCCCCACGCGCCCTGCACCATAAACTGCATCAGGAAAGCCCCCAGACCGATGGTCCAGGTTCCGCTGGAAAATGCCCACAGCGGGATCACCGGCAATGACAGTAAGGCTGCGATAATAATGGCTTTTTTACGACCAATCTTCTCTGAAAGCGTACCGAAGAAGATACCGCCGATGATCGACGCAATGGTGTAACCGATAGCAATCAAACTGACCGTATGTGCATCAAAACCGTGCTGAACTTTCAGGAATGACGGGTAGAGATCCTGCGTTCCGTGGCTGAAGAAATTGAAGGCCGCCATCAGGACGACCAGATAAACACAAAGTTTCCAGTGTGATTTGAGCACTGGCAACAGCGCGGTGCTTTCCTTGCGTTCACGGGCAGCAAGCCAGACCGGCGATTCCTGCACCTTAAACCAGATGAAAGGCAGCAGGAAAATCGGCACAGCGCCGATGACAAACATTCCGCGCCAGCCGACCATCTCCGAAAACAGCCCGTAAACCACCGCGGCCAGCAGATACCCGAACGGATAACCGGCCTGAAAAATACCGGACATCATGCCGCGCGAACGGTCAGGAATGGTTTCCATCGCCAGTGAAGAAGCCACACCCCACACGCCGCCCATCGCCACGCCATAAATCACACGCAGGATCAGGAAAATGGTCAGGGACGGCGCCGCTGCGGTGCAGAGTTCAAAAACGGAAAAGCAGGCAATATTCACCATCAGCACCGGTTTACGTCCGTATTTTTCTGCGGCCCGCCCGAACACCAGCGCGCCGATGGGCCGCACCGCTAGTGTCAGCAAAATCGCCAGCGTGACTTCTTTCATATCGACATGAAAGGCTGTCGCTATGTCACTAAGAAGAAAGACTAAAATGAAGAAATCGAAAGCATCGAGCGTCCAGCTTAAAAAGCTGGCGATGGCAACATTACGCTGCCGGGAGGTCCAACCAAACATGGGTTTATCCCTATTCCGGAATAGCTGTAGGCAGTGCTCTCACTGAACTGTTCCGGAAAATCCTCAGCGAGGCAGAGAGATGTTAATCAATGATTGATATTTGTTTCTTTATTGTTAAATACATAAAGATTAAACACCTCAGCCTGTATAAACAGCAACTTAATTAGCCCGCTAATTTGTTTCCGAAGACCTCAATTTGTTAAGGAGTATTACCGCCAGTGTGGCGCACCACGCACTGCCGCATTGCAACCTGATAATCCCGCGAGTCTTTTTACGTGACGCTGCGCATTTGGCAGATCTTCTTCACAAAATCGTTACCGACTGCGTCATGCTGCCTTTCAGGAAAATTCACAGCCAAGGAAGAAGTATGTCATTAGCCGTGGTGTATACCCGCGCATCACTGGGTGTTCAGGCTCCGGGTGTCTCCGTTGAAGTGCATATCAGTAATGGCTTACCGGCCCTGACGCTGGTCGGCCTGCCCGAAACCACCGTCAAAGAGGCCAGAGATCGAGTCCGCAGCGCCATCATCAACTGTGGTTTCAGTTTTCCTCCCAAGCGGATTACGGTGAATCTCGCCCCTGCCGACTTGCCCAAAGAAGGTGGCCGGTATGATTTATCTATCGCGCTGGCGATTCTGGTAGCCTCTGAACAGCTTAGAGGCGACAGGCTGATGAAATATGAGTTTTTGGGAGAACTGGGACTTTCAGGCGCTTTGCGCAGCGTTAACGGCGCAATTCCTGCGGCACTCGAAGCACAGAAAGAAGGCCGGATTTTAATTTTGCCGCAAGCCAATCAGTCCGAAATGACGCTGCTTGATCCCGGCGTCGCCAATATTGCAGGACATCTGTTACAGGTTTGTGCTTTTTTGCAGGGCGAGGACAGCCTGCCAGCGATTGAATATCCACCCGTTGCGCCGGAACCTGCCTGCCAGCCAGACATCGCCGATATCATTGGTCAGGAGCAGTCAAAACGCGCACTGGAGGTCGCCGCCGCCGGAGGCCATAACTTATTGCTTATCGGACCGCCCGGCACCGGGAAAACCATGCTGGCGAGCCGTTTGCCTGGCTTACTTCCCCCGCTCAGTAACGAAGAAAAGCTCGAAACCGCCGCGATCGCCAGCCTGGTGTATAACCCGGAAGATGACGGTGAGTTTTCTCGTGTACGGCCTTTCAGGGCGCCGCATCACAGTACGTCAATCAGCGCGCTGGTCGGCGGGGGTTCGCTGCCTAAGCCGGGAGAAATTTCACTGGCCCACAATGGCGTCCTGTTTCTAGACGAGCTTCCGGAATTCCAGCGTCAGGTGCTGGATGCTTTGCGCCAGCCGATGGAATCGGGCGAAATCACGATCTCCCGGGCGCGGGCAAAAGTCCGTTATCCGGCCAGAGCCCAGCTGATTGCAGCAATGAATCCCAGCCCTACCGGACACTATCAGGGGATCCACAACCGCACGCCCCCGCAGCAGGTTTTACGCTATCTGGGCAGGCTTTCCGGCCCTTTCCTGGACCGGTTTGATTTATCCATTGAAGTGCCGCTGTTGCCGCCTGGAATTTTAAGCCAGCAAAACCATACGCCGACAGCACGGGAAAGCAGTGCGCAGGTTCGGGAACGGGTATTAGCCGCACGGGAGATTCAGCTGAAACGGGCGGGGAAAATCAATGCGAGGCTGAACAGCAGCGAAGTCGAAATTTACTGCGTTTTAAAAAAAACGGATGCGGAATTTCTGGAAGAGGTTCTGCATAAACTGGGATTGTCGGTCAGGGCGTGGCACCGGATCCTGAAAGTTGCGCGAACATTAGCCGATTTAGAGGGGAAAGAATCGATTGAACGAAAACATATTTCTGAGGCGCTGAGCTATCGCACCATGGATAGGCTATTGTTAACTTTACATAAGAATCTGGCATAAAAAAACGGGGCATCGCCCCGTTTCATTAGTCGTCGCTTTCCGTATAGTCTTCTACAGCATCGGCCTGCGGTTTGCCGCCGGACAGCGTGTGGAATTTCTTCGGACGACGGGTGCGGACAATATATTTGTTCCACACTTTTTCTGCATCTGTCACAGGTTCGCGCGTACCCCGGCAAACCTCCAGGAACAGCTTTTCTTCGTCGGTAACGGGCTCACGTTTCCCCAGATCCAGCTCATTAAAAGCAAAGCCGTAACGTTCTAGCATTTGCGCTTCTTTAATGGTGAAATCGCCATGCCGGGAGAACCCGCGAGGGTAATGTTTATTATCAAAAAAACGATTTGTCGTGGTGAAGCTTTCCGCCATCTGACACGCTCCTAATTCTCTCATGGTCGTGCTGTTATGGCGCGGAGTATTAGTTAGGCTTGACATTGTGTAAAACAAAACATTTAAATCTTAACGACAAAAATTATTGGAGATAGTTTTGGACACGGAATTACTGAAAACCTTTTTGGAGGTCAGTAGAACTCGCCACTTTGGTCGGGCGGCGGAATCCCTTTATCTGACGCAATCGGCTGTCAGCTTTCGTATCCGGCAACTGGAAACCCAACTTGGCGCTAATTTGTTCACGCGGCATCGCAATAACATCCGCTTAACGCCCGCAGGAGAACGCCTGCTGCCCTACGCCGAGAATCTGATGTCTACGTGGCAAATGGCGAAAAAAGAGGTTGTACGCTCGTTACAGCACACAGAATTGTCAATTGGCGCTACGGCATCGCTTTGGGAAGCCTATCTGACACCCTGGATGCAGTCGCTTTACACCCAACGTGACACGCTGAGGCTCGAAGCGCGCATCGCTTTACGCCAGTCACTGGTAAAACAATTGCATGAAAGACAACTGGATTTGCTGATCACCACTGAACCCCCCAAGATGGATGAACTGTCGAGCCAGCTTCTGGGTAATTTCTCGTTACGACTTTTTTCATCGAAGAAAACGGTCAGAGGGGAACAAACGCCTTACGTGAAACTGGAATGGGGCGCAGATTTTCCACAGCAGGAAAAGCTGCAAAACAGCGATCAGGAACCGGTGCTGACCACAACGTCTGCACAACTGACGCGTCAGTTGCTGGAAAATACCGGTGGCTACGCTTTTCTGCCAGCGCATTGGGCGAAAGAATATCCGCAGCTCGCCGCGCACGAAGATGTTCCGCCGGTGATCCGCCCGTTGTACGCCGTTTGGCTGCAAAACAGCGATCAGCAGGTTCTGATCCGTCAGTTACTCAAAACACCGCTGATCACTAACTTCTGATGCCGTCCTGACTCAGGACGGCTCTGGTCGTGGATGGCGTGCCCTTCTGGCAGTCCAGAAGGTGCCCATGCCTTTTTGCAGTGCGATAAAGATAAACAGCAAAACTCCCATGACGATTTTCGTCCACCATGAACTGAGCGTGCCATCAAACGTGATGTAAGTCTGGATAAGCCCCTGAATTAAGACGCCGAACAAACTTCCCAGCACCGTTCCAACACCGCCGCTCAAGAGTGTGCCGCCAATGACGACGGACGCAATCGCATCAAGCTCAACGCCGCTGGCCGCCAGCGCATACCCCGCTGACGTGTAGAGCGAGAAGATGATCCCCGATAACACCGCCAGCGTACTCGACAACATGTAGATATAAATCGTTGTGCGTCTGACGGGAACGCCCATCAGCGCCGCAGACACATTGCTGCCGCCCACGGCATAGACGTTGTTACCGAAACGCGTACGGTGAGCCAGAATGATGCCGCCAAAGACCACCAGCAGCATGACCAGAGCCAGCAGAGTAAAACGGCCACCTCCGGGCATTTTCCAGGCGTAATTGGCAAGAAAATCGTAAACCGGATGGTTAATCGGCAGAGATTCCTCTGAGGCGATAAAGCTCATGCCGCGTACAAAAAACATCCCCGCCAGCGTGATGATGAAAGCAGGCAATTTCAGCGTATCAATAATCCAGCCCATCAGCGCACCAAACAGCGCCCCCATCAGAAGCACAATGACAAACGCATAACCCGGCGCGACGCCGTACGTGCCTATCAGTTTCGCCAGCAATACGCCCGTAAAAGCGATAACAGATCCCACAGACAGGTCGATACCGCCGGAGAGGATCACGAAGGTCATCCCGACGGCTACGATGCCGAGAAAGGCGTTATCTGTCAGTAAATCAAAGAAGACACGCGTGGAGGCGAATCCGGGAAACTGGGTGAAGCAATACCCATATCCGGCCAGAAACACCACGATAGTAATCAGCAGGGGCAGATTTCTTTTAAGCATTATCCCTTTCTCCGGAACAGATTACTGAGCGAGACGCGGGGCGACTGAACCACCAGGACGGCGAGAACCACCAGAGCTTTGAGCACCAGATTAAACTCGGGTTTAAAGCCTGAAAGCAGAATACCGGTGTTCATTCCCTGAATGATCAGCGCTCCGACCACCGAAAGAAGCAGGTTAAAACGTCCGCCCAGCAGCGAACCGCCGCCGATGACAACGGCGAGAATGGCGTCCAGCTCTAGCCATAATCCGGCGTTGTTGGCATCGGCACCGCGGATATCCGCCGTGACAATGACGCCCGCGACTGCCGCGCATATCCCGCAAACAACGTAGGTTGAAATGAGCACCAGGCGCGCATTCACACCGGCGTTATAGGCAGAGCGGATATTGATGCCGACAGATTCGATAAACAGCCCGAGTGCAGTTTTACGCGTGAGCGCCCAGACCAGTATCAGCATGACGGCAGCAATAATCACCGGCATCGGAAGATAGAACAAAGAACCGCTGCCAAATTGCGACAAACCGTTGTGTTCAAACGTGACGATCTGCCCTTCTGTAATCAGCTGCGCGATACCCCTTCCGGCGACCATCAGCATCAGTGTGGCTACAATCGGCTGTATTTGCAGGACAGCGACCAGAAATCCATTCCATAAGCCACATATCGCTCCGACGCCCACGGATGCCAGCAACACCATCGTCAGCGGATATCCCTGAACGGTCATGGTCGCTGCTGTCGCGCCCGCGATCGCCATCACCGCGCCGACGGACAGGTCGATACCGCCGGTGGCGATAACCAGCGTCATCCCCAGGGCCAGTAAAGCGACGGGCGCGCCGCGATTGAATATGTCTACCAGGCTGCCAAACAGGCGGCCATCCTGAATATGGATGGAGAAAAAGCCCGGTGCGACCAGACTGTCGATCAGTAATATTGCGACAAAAGCGCCAATTTGCGTGGCACCTTTGGGAAACACAAATCTTACTTTGCGCGGCCTTCCTGTCATCGGCAGACTCCTGTTACTCATCGGTATCTCCTCATTGAGCCGCGATGGCTTTCATAATGGCGGGCACGGAGATCTCGGCCTGCTCAATTTCAGCAACATGACGACGATCGCGCAGTACCACGATACGGTCGGCGTAACCCGCCAGCTCCTCCAGCTCAGAGGAAATGACCAGCAGCGCCAATCCTTCATCACAAAGCTTTTCAATCAGGCGAATAATTTCCGCATGCGCGCCGACATCAATCCCGCGAGTGGGTTCATCGAGAATAAGAAAGCGGGGATTGGTCGCAAGCCAGCGGGAAAGCAGGACTTTTTGCTGATTGCCTCCAGAAAGATACTGAATTTCCTGCTCGGTGCCGGGCGTGCGGATACCCAGGAGTTTGATAAACTTTTCGGCAATCTGATGCTGTTCTTTCATCGGTAAAGGACGCAGCCAGCCACGCCGGGCCTGCAACGCCAGAATGATATTTTCGCGAACCGTTGCCGCACCAATAATCCCGTCGGTTTTGCGATCTTCAGGGCAATAGCCAAAACCGAGCTTCGCCGCTTTTCGTGGTGTATTGATCGTTTCCGCACGGCCTTCAACCTGCGCATTACCGCTGTCATGGCCTTTAATGCCAAAAATCAGCTGAGCAGTTTCCGTGCGGCCAGAACCCAGTAGCCCGGCCAGCCCGACGATTTCTCCACGACGAACTTTCAGATCGAAATGTTCAACCACGCCACGACGACCATAATCTTTGAAATCAACCAATGGCTCGCCTGTGACATTCCGGTGTTCGGTGCGTTTAAGCAGGCTTTCATCAAAGCTGTGCCCAAGCATCATCGGTACCAGATCGATACGGGGCAGATCGACAGTACGTTCAGATCCCACCCGTTTGCCGTTGCGTAAAACCGTTATCCGGTCGCTGATCCGATACACCTGATCGAGGAAATGCGTCACGAAGATCATCCCCACGCCTTTGTTGCGCAGCTGAACAAGAATATCGAGCAGCATACTGACTTCTTTGGCATCAAGACTGGCGGTGGGCTCATCAAGGATCAGCACTTGCGCAGAGAGGTCCACCGCCCGGGCAATGGCCACGATCTGCTGGATAGCGATGGAATAAGTGGAAAGAGGCTGGCTGACATCCAGATGCAGCCCATAGCCTTCCAGAAGCGCTTCGGCCTGTTGCTCCATTTTGCGCTGATGGACCAGTCCGAAGCGGGTCGGTTCTCGCCCGATGAAGAGATTCGCGGCAACGGAGATATTCGGCAGAAGGTTAACTTCCTGATAGACCGTGCCAATCCCCAGCGACTGTGCGTCTGCGGTATTCACTGGTTCGATGGATTTTCCATTGAGAAAGACCTGACCTGCGGAGCGTTTATAAACGCCGGTCAGCGCTTTAATCATTGTGGATTTACCGGCACCATTTTCCCCCAAAAGTGCAACGATTTCGCCACATTCGAGTGTGAAGTCGACATTTTCAAGCGCCTTTACGCCGGGGAATTCAACTGACAAGCCGCGCACTTCAAGCAGCGTTATTGAATCTGGATTATCCGTCACGTCACTACTCCTGCTGCATTCGCCAGCGGCGAAAAGGGAATAATTTTTACCGGCTTGTCCGTGAGACAAGCCGGTAAACCGGCTTAATAACCCATGTCTTTTTTCATGTCGTATTCTTTCTGAGCCATATCAGGCAGGATTAAAGCGGACTGAGTCTGGATGAATTTCTTAGGCTGAGTACCGTCTTTTTTCATCGCGATCAGCGCATCAAATGCCGGGCCTGCCATGTTAGGGGTCAGCTCAACAGAGGCATTCGCTTCACCGGCTAACATCGCTTTATAGATGTCAGGAACCCCATCGATGGAAACGATTTTGATCTGCGAACCCGGTTTCAGACCGGCTTCTTTAATGGCCTGAATCGCACCGATTGCCATATCATCGTTATGGGCATAAACAGCACAAATGTTCTTGCCGTTTTGTTCAGCCTTAATGAAGCTTTCCATGACTTCTTTACCTTTACTGCGGGTGAAGTCGCCAGACTGGGAACGGATAATTTTGACGTTTGGTGCCGCTTTGAGTGCATCGGCAAAACCTTGTTTACGGTTTAAAGCAACACTTGCACCGACGGTTCCCTGTAATTCCACGACGTTACAAGGTTTACCCGCGACTTCTTTTACCAGCCAGTCACCGGCCACTTTACCCTCGTAAACGCTGTCTGAAGCGACCGCAGCGGTGTAAAGCGTCGGATCACTGACTTCGATAGTGCGGTCCAGCAGGAATACCGGGATCTTGGCTTCTTTGGCTTCAGTCAGAACAGGAGCCCAGCCGGTTGCGACAACAGGCGCGATGAAGATCGCATAAACACCTTGTGCAATAAATGAACGTATCGCTTTGATTTGGTTCTCTTGTTTCTGCTGGGCATCAGCAATTTTCAGTGTAATGCCGCGTTTTTCTGCCTCTGATTTAGATACTTTAGTTTCAGCAGAACGCCACCCGGACTCAGAACCGATCTGCGAAAATCCCACAACCAGAGGAGCTGCCTGCGCCGCCCCACAAAGTGTTGTTGCAACTGCTGCTGCCACTAATAAGCGTTTATACATGTCTTTTTCCTCGCGTGTAGTCTGAGCTACTTTTTGTTATGACTCGTTGGGTACGGCCAGGATTTTCATCCAGCAAACGTATTCCTTCATTGCGACAAAGATGCTTTAAAAAGGAGGAAAACGTATTGTCAGGATCGGGTCATCGTCATCGGACGATGATTAGGTTTAGTACACTGGGAAAATGGGAGCATGAGCGGTGTCACATACGGGGATAACAATCATTTAGTGCATGTATTTAGCCGAAACATGACAAAAAACAACCAGAAAACGGGGAAGGATTGAGCATTAATGGTGCAAAATTTTAGCAAAACGAGGATAAATCACAGTTGTATGGACAATGAGGAAAGTCAGAGAGGCATATAACAAAAAAGCCCCTCGCTTTCGCGAAGGGCTTTAATATGGCAGGGGCGGAGAGACTCGAACTCGCGACACCCGGTTTTGGAGACCGGTGCTCTACCAACTGAGCTACGCCCCTATATTACGCTTAATATTATGCCTGCTAATTTAGCAGGCATAATATTTAATAATTGGCGGAACGGACGGGGCTCGAACCCGCGACCCCCTGCGTGACAGGCAGG
>NZ_JAEMGT010000179.1:0-4636 GCF_017655185.1 Rahnella sp. ChDrAdgB13
TGATTTTCTCTCTGCCTTAATTTTGTAGTAGGCCTGTTCGAATCCTCTCCAGTATTTCCAGTACTGGAACCGTTGCTGTAGCCAGTACGGTGCCATCACTCACCTCCAGCCCTCGAGAAATCCGTTGTGCCACATCAGAAATGCCCATGTCTGCCGTCCTTTAAAATCCTGCCACTGGTATCTTTCTTCATACATGTTATAGGTGCAGAACTCACGGAATTCATGAGTCATGTATTTGAACTTGCGCCACTGACAATAAAGCATGACGTGGGCGTGCATCACTCCCCCTTAACCGTAAAAGGGAACCCAGCAATATGAATTGCATGTTCAACATCGAAACGGGAAAGCCAGTCGCCGTGTTTATTCGGGATCATGACGTTTCGCTCACCTTCGTGGAATGGATGCCCGGCCCGGGCTGAGTAACCGGCTGGCAGCACCACGGGATTAGCCAGCTTGGCTTTCAGCGCTGAGATTTCTGTTTCCTTCTCTTTGAGCAACGCCACCACTTCACGCCAGCTTTCCTGGCACGCTTCCAGTCTGTCCCAATCTGGGTTGAAGTTAGCCAGTTGAGCCAGTTGTTCTTTGAGGAAAGCATTGCTCTTTTCTGCCGCTGCCAGCTTATGTGCTGGCGTCAGTCCTTCGACCCGCTGCATAGTGACGGTTAATGGCCCGATTTCCTTATGTTCAAAAAGCAATTCGAGATAGTTTATCGCCCCTGATTCTTTGAACTGGTCTGCAAATGATTCAGCCATCAACTGAACCGCAAAGCCAGAGAACGTGAAACCAAACCCACCACCTGGTGTAGGCTCTGCCTTATTCAAGCGAACCTCACCGGCAAGGAATTCACCAAGAGTTTTCCCCGCGATCCGGTCAGTCTCAATACCTTCAAATGCATTGACGCAGGCCGCCGCACGTTCATTTTTCTCTGACAGTGCTTTCTCTGCCGCCTCTCGCTGCTGGCGTTCTGCTTCGAGCTGGTCGAGAGCTCGCTCTGCCAAAACTTGCCATGCTGACCAATAAAGTTGATCAGCGCACTGAGCGCAGATTTGAGAGCCGTCTTCTGCTGTAACAGTACCTGTATGCTGCTTTCCGCATTGGTCGCAATCCCGCCATACCGCATTTGACCAATCATACCGGTCACGAACAGGACGATTCAGCGCCGCGATATCTGTTGTATCAGTCATACAGCCTCCTTCAAAAACAGGATCCAATGAGTTTTATCGCCTTTGCCGGTCCGCTGCCAGATTGTTGGCTTCTGGTCGGTTAGCGCGATAACCTGAGCAACGGGTATCTGCGTTTCGTTCCATTTAAAAACGAGCGTGCCGTGTGGCCGCAACACCCTGAACGCTTCGCGGAAGCCGGCGGCGATGTCTTCACGCCAGTTTTCTTTATCCAATTGCCCGTACTTTTTACGCATCCAACCTTTAAGCCCGGCGCGGCGGAGGTGCGGTGGATCGAATATCACCTGATCAAACTGACCATCACTGAATTGCAACTGACGGAAGTCGCCAAGCATGTCCGGTTTAATCTCCAGTTTTCTCCCATCACACAACACATGCGATTCGCTTCGGGCATCAAGATACACAGCGCGTGGGTCCTGCTTGTTCATCCAAAACATTCGGGAGCCGCAGCACATATCCAGAATTGGTTTGCTGGTTGCCTCAGTCATGGCGGTGTTCCCTCTGTTCGATCACTTCCAAACCAAGTTTTAAAGCCAACGCATGTTCTGCTCTGGCGCCCGCGCTGAACTGCCAGCCGGCCAGCAGATAAATAGCATCTGCGCGCTGGAGCATAGTCAGGCCGACGGCCATGTAATCGGCTTCGGTTAGGCCGTCCGGCAGGATCGCCGGATTCAGCGGGACATGCTTCTCGAAAGACAGGTTGATCGCCGCTTGTTGGAAGGCGGGACGATTGAAATGCGGCGGGCCGGTCATAGGCCCAGCGATGTAGACTTTCATGGCTGCTCCCGTGCTGGCGCTATGAGTTTGAATTCGATTACCCAGACCCACTGATTCGCGTCCCAGCTTCCTTCGCCGTAAATCGACTCCCACAACCACGAATAAACTTCTTTGGCGCTTTTGCTGGCGCCACCGAAATATTGGTCACCGGGGTTGATGCAGTAGCGACCAGAAGCCGGAAGTTGGCAAATACCCTCGCGGACAGCATCACCTGAACTGATTTCTTGCAGGCGTTGTACTCCGACATTGGTTATTTCCAACTGAATACGGCTGGCCCAGCGCGGCATGTGGATGGATGGAACCCAAGAACCTTCGTATTGCATGTTCTCGGTATGAGGCTTCCAGAATGCATCATCAGGAATTGACCATAGGCCATAATTGCCGGGTCGCTGCTCGCAGCTTGCGCGATATACTCGTGCTGCATCTGGGCCACCAGCCTTTACCAGATTTTCTTGCCAGTCGATTGCGCAGCCATCTTCGTTACCAAGGGTTGCAAACGTTTCACGCACCCAGAGCTGATCGCCTGGTTGCCCGAGTGGGCAAACAAGTTCCCTACCGTGGACATCTTCAGTACCGGATTTGACGAGCACTGATTTGCGAACGCCGGAAGAAGGTTGCGGCTTCATAACTCGGCGTGTCTGCGTCTTACGACCGCTGAGAATGGCTTTAACCATCTCAGCGTTGAATAAAATAGGGCGCTCTTTCATGATCAGCCAACCCTCGTCGCTGTGCGCAGTACCTGATAAATCTGGTGGGCGATAGCGCGCTCAGAGCCGACGGGACACGCTTTGAAATATTCATAAGCAGCGGTGATTGCAACATCATGCTTTTCCAGAAAATCAGCCTTCAGACGTGCTATTTCTTGAAGTTCTTCAGCGATGCTGCGCAGCCACACGCTGTATGGGCCGTCTTCAGTATCGTGAATAGAAACCAAGAACCAACCTTCACCCGGCGGTGGCGTTGGCACCCACGCGGATACGTCTGATTCGCCAGCCTCCCAAGCCAACTGAATATCATCAGCACCTGGATCGGCTTCCATCGCCAAGGTGTAAACTTCGACGGCGTGAGCTTTTGCCCATGCTTCAAATTCGCCTGGCGCTGGGTATTCGTTACCGTTGGCAGGTTCGAAGAAATCAGGGTGAGTCCAAAAACCCAAGTTATCGGCATTGCGTTCTGGTGTGACCGGTTGAATAAGTTTCATGGCTGCATTCCTAAATAAGTGATTTCCAGATTTCGGCGTGTGCGAATCCCTTGCCAGTGATGGCAAATAAATTTCAGTAATAACGATTCACTAAATGCCCCAATGAGTCAGGGCATTTAAGGCCGCGCTATCAGGCTTTGAACTCACCGATGAACGTTTCGACTTCAACGTCGGTGAAGTTGGTTTCTAGTAGCTCGCGGAACTCGGTCGCCATTTGTTCTTCAATGGTTTCCAGTTGGACGATGCGCAGAACCAGCACTGGAGCATTACCGCTGGTCAGCACGCTGTAACGCAGACGGAATCGACGGTCACCCAGGCCTTCATACGGCACACATTTAAATTCGAAAGCCACAGGCATAATTTCTTTGCTTTTGGCTTCCACGCTTTCCATAACGGAACGCTTAGCACTGAAATCGCTATCTTCATGATCCGCAGAGCTGGATGCCTCGATAGTGATTTTGCGCACACCACCGATCGCTTTCTTGACGTCCATCACTTCACCGTCAGCGGTAAAAGCAATCAGGAATTCAGACCAGTCTTCGAGCCATTCAGCCAGATCTTTCTGCGAGTTTTTAACACCGTCGATGTTCAATAACGCCTGGTATGGAGCAGTACGTTTCAGCTTGAGGACGGCGGTGTTATCTGCATGACCTGGTGCGGCCAGCGTGCCGAGGTTAAACACAGTCACCGCTGCCATGTTGTCAGCATTAATGAAGCTGCGGACGCCTTCACCGGCGTAATCTTTGCAGTAGCGGGAAAAATCCTGAATGCTGGCGGTTTCCATTTTCCCGCGGAAGCGGAACCGGCCATCTTGCAGGCTTTCCAGCGAATGAATACGGACTGATTCCGGCAAAGCAACAGCAGGGCAGTCAGCTGAAGACAGGCGCTCTTCCAGCAGTGCGGATAGGGACATATCTCGGACTTCTTTGATTGCTGATGCGTCTAAAACTTGAGACATAACAATTTCCTTTTATCGGAGAGGTTAAACGATGCTTATCGCGCGTCGCGGAGTTTGCCGTCAGGATCTCCGCCGATAGTGAACAGCTGGCCTTGATCTTCCTGCATGATGGTCAGCTTGCCGCCTTTGCCCACGTACATTGGTGTTTCGGTGGTATCTTCTTCAGACGTTTTCCCGCGTGGCGTTGGTGCTGAGAACTTCAATTTGTGAGCCAGCATCACGCGTTTTTCTTCCATCGAATTACTGATCCGGGAAACATCAATCTCGATGGTCACTTTGCCTTTACCGCCGTTATTCAGAACACCCAGAGCGGCGGCATTCAGCGCGGCGGCGATTTTGTTTTCGAAAATACCGGCGTCCAGTTCGGAGAGAAACTCCGGGACGTTGGTCATACGACTTTCAGCCATTTTCATGTCCTCGTTATCGCGGCGCACACCGCGGGAAATTACTCACACACATAGACAAGGGCGGCCGGTAATGCACAGGGCGTGCTGGGTGGGTGCCAGCGGCCCTTGTCTA
>NZ_JAEMGT010000180.1:0-4268 GCF_017655185.1 Rahnella sp. ChDrAdgB13
GATACGGTAGCAATGGACTAATTCGATATCAAATATCTTTCAAATCAGTATCAAATAATTTTGCGCGGTACACAAGGTGCAGACCTGCGTCTGTCACCTTGCTTTTTTATTCTGACTGAACAATCAGACCGCCAGCCACTTTTTAGCGTCCGCTTTCATTTTTGATTCCAGTTCACTGCCACGGGTAGCAAACACGCGGCTGAGCGGGAACCCGCTGAGTTCCAGCAGACAGGCCAGCGCGGCATATTCACGCGGATATTTAGCGGCAATGCTTGCTTCAATTTCTACCGGCCCCAGCGGGAAGGTGAACGTCCCCATATCGTAGACGCTCTGACGGTGAAACAGCTTCCACACGCCGTCTCTTTTTTCTGCCAGATCGTAGAAGCGGTTGTGGCATTCGCAGCCGATATTCAGTTTCACGTTTTCGGCGATGATCATCGCATTGGTTTCAAGAATCGCTTTGTCACCACGTTTGTTAAAGGTCACGACGGGTGAGCCGATCATGTGTTTGGTGCGTAAATCTGACGCGCCCATGCGCATCGAGCCATCGACAAAACCGCTCGCCAGCCCTTCATACCAGGTGATTTCTATGGTGCCGTCCGGATGGAACAGGTTACGTAACTGTTCCCATTCGCCCAGATCGCGGTGCATCCAGCCATTCATGAGGTCGTTCAGCGCCTGACGGTCTTGCAGTGGTTGAGTGTGCATTTTGGGGATCCTTTTACGTTGAGGGATTCAGTCTGGTGGAGTTCCGCGCTAAACTCAAATAGATAGATTTTACCGAACAATCATTTTTAATGATGAATAAGGCAATAATGGAACTCCGACACTTACGTTATTTTGTGGCCGTGGCTGAAGAAGGGCACTTTGGCCGCGCCGCCGGGCGGCTGAATATTGTTCAGCCAGCACTCAGCATGCAGATTAAGGCACTGGAAACGGAGCTGGGCGGCCCGCTGTTTATCCGCACCAGCCGTCGGGTGGAACTGACTGAAGCAGGATTACTTTTACTGGCACAGGCCAGGCTGACACTGGAACAGGTGGAACATACGCGGCTGGCGGTGGAACGCGCGATGCGCGGCGAGACGGGGCGGGTGCGTGTCGGTTTTGCGGGTAACGCCATTTCCGCCGGGCCCATCCGGATGCCGAAGTGATTATTCAGGAAATCGCGCCACAGCAGCAGGTGATGGCGATCCTGACCGGTCGTATCGATATCGGTTATACGCCGGATAACAGCACGACGGCAGAGCCGCAAATCAGGGTACAGCAGGCCGGAAACTGGGAAATCATGGCGGCGCTGTGCGACGATCATCCTTTAGCCGTGCATCCGCAGCTGACCGTGGACATGCTCGCCGGACAGCCGCTGGTGTTGTATGACGCCCACGATACGCATGAAAATCTGTATATTTTGCTGGCGCAGCGGCTGGGAGAACGTTTTAACGTGGCGCACAGTTCAAACAGCACGCTGAGCGTACTGGCTATCGCCGCCGCCGGACTGGGGCTGGCGCTGATCCCCGCGCCGCTTCAACAGGTGAATATTCCCGGCCTCGTCTACCGCAGTCTGAACGCCCCCGAACTGACCGCCAATCTGGTGATGGTGAGCCGGGTACAGGAGCCGGGCAATGCGGTGACAGCGTATCTGGCGATGGCAAGTTTGGTATAGCCTGTCAGCGCAGTAAATGCTGCAAAGCTTCCTGCATCGGCTGGCTGGAAATCATGATAGGGCCGGTAAAGGGTGAATCCAGATCGACAATCACGTAAATGGCGGAAGCGATGGATAACGCGCCAAGGGTGATGGTGACAATCGCCAGCGCATTGCGCGGGGCAATCAGACCAAAGCTCAGAAAGATGATCATCAGCCAGAACGTCAGCATGGTAAAGAACGGCTGTGACATCGAACTGTGCGAGACTTCAATCAGCCGCCAGCGCGCCTGAATCAGCCGGTCAAACTGGCTGAGCGCCACTTCCATCACACGTTTCTGCAACGGATCCTGCGCCGGTAACTGACGCACCTGTCGCTCCGCGATATTGAGCATTTCGCCAAGCCGATAATCCTCTAACCGATCCTGAATATTTTCGGGCGGTGTTGTTTCTGTGTGACGGTGACCGCGGGTTTTACATCTGCGGGCCAGGTACTGGCAATCGCGGCCGCGGTATAAAGGCGCAGATTTAACCGCGCAGCGTCAGCCTCCGGCCCGTAATCGCGTAATGTGACATCAAGCTGAATGAGGTCTGCGGCGTAGCTGCGAAAATCATTGGTCAGCGTATCGAAGTTACTTTTCGCCGACGCTGTCATCAGGCTGAGCACCAGCGCGGCGAAGGTCAGCAGCATCCCGATGACCAGTTGCACCAGCTGTACGGTTTCGTGCGCTTTATGTTCCTCAGGCAACAAGGGCCGGACAACCATGCCCACCAGCGTGGCGGCCAGCAACAGCGTGAACACCAGCAAAGCAAATCCGATTTCGGTCATGCTGATAACTCCGGAAAACCGCGGGGACTAAACGGGAATGACCACCAGGAATAACGCCTCTGAGCCGGGCAGGATAAGTATAGCCAGAACTGCTTACACACAGCGCCAGTCCGCGTTTTTTTAATCAAAAACGGACTGCCGGAAACTGTGTTTAGATTTTCTTTTTATGATGGCTGAACTCTCAGTTCGAATAATCGTATTGTCTCAAAGATCTGAGATCCCCTCTCAGGCGCGGAAATTTTCTTTAAGATAATTAAAAAGCTGGTTGTTCATCTTTTTATTAAGATTGTTTTTATTATAACTCATGGCGATTTCCACCACGGGCAAGGGAATTTCACTGGTAAGAATTTTGATGTCAAAGGCATCTATGAAACGCTCAGCCAGCCAGCGGGGAACAATAGCCACCGAATCTGAAGAAGAAACATGGCTGAGGATAGACATGAAAGAAGGGCTTTTCAGAGAAAAGCTTCGTCCTGACATCAGGTTATTTTCAATATTTTTGCGGGATGTGATTGCCGGTAATTCGTCGGTATGGAGGTAACCAAAGACTTCTTGCGGGATGTCTTCTTCACGAAGTTCGGTGTGAAGACGTGGATGATTTTTTCTGCAAATAAACACCAGGTCTTCCTGACCAATCAGGAAGGACTGAGTAGAAAGCCCGAGGTTTTTACTGACGCCAAACACTAAATCGACCTGGCGAAGTGATAACGACTCACTAAAGCTGTCAACCATGTTGTCGCTGACCCGATGGACAATTTCACAGTTTATTTTTTCTTTAGCGAAAAACTCGCTGATAATCGGAATGATTTTCAGCGATAAGTATACCGGGCACTGAATGACGAGCTGATTGTGGTACTCATCATTTTCAAAATCTTCAATATTGCTGATTAGCGTTTCCAGGCTGTCCTTAATCGTAAGATGTAGTCTGGTGGCGATGGTGGTGGCTTTCAGCTTTTGCCCGTCACGCAAAAACAGGGGATCACCAAAGTAATCTTTCAGTTTTTGCAGGGACTGGCTGATGCTGGGTGAGGAGGCATTGAGCAAAGTGGCCGCATTTTTAACACTGCCGGTGGTGTAAACCGCATCTAAGACCATTAACAGGTTAAGATCGAATTTCCTGATCTTAAGGGAGACAGGGCGCTTGTGATTCGTGTCATTCATTTCCAACCTCATTGGCTGACATCTGGAGTGATTCTAATTGTAGCACCAATGACTTAGTTATCTTTTGTCTGCCCCCATCAGATGCATCCATTTTGAAAATTCTTCTTCATAAACGTAAACAATTTCTTCATCAAGGTAATTGGTTTCGTTTTTCTGGATGTAAGCCATGCAGGGAAAGGCTGCTGGCATGTTTTCAGCCAGTGCGGCTTCAATTTCCTGAGGGTTGAGCAGGGAAGGGAAGTCATCTACCCCGGCGTTAATGAGTAAAATGTACCATTCCTCATACTCTTTCTGACATCCCAGAAAGGTGATATTCATTGTCGTTCTCCGTGTTGCCCAGCTGCAAAATAATGGTCAATAATGCAGAGATTAAAGAGTGAATGACAATCTCATATTTCTTAATGAATTATTTTAGAAAATACGTTCTCTTTTCTGAAGCATCTGTGAAGTTAAGATTATGTTATTTGTCAGGGGTATTTCGTTTTTCTTAATGCCGAATTAAAACATTGCGTATTTCCTAAATTATTTATTCCACTACAATCCACCCATCGCCGTTATTCATGCCGTGAATGGCTTTGTTGAATAAATCGAACTTTTGGCCGTAATCAGGATCAGATCACCACATTCCCGATCCTGTAGC
>NZ_JAEMGT010000181.1:0-4889 GCF_017655185.1 Rahnella sp. ChDrAdgB13
TTGAAATCAGTAATCGTTATTTCTGCCTTCCCTTCTTTGGTAACCGGCCCCCACTCGACCGTCATTCGTTTTACCTGGCTGTCGTCCTTCCAGATCCCCGCGTGGGTCAGGCCATCAAAAAGCGCCTTCTGGAAGTTATCTAAATCCCGCTTTGCCCTGGTCGGTGGACACAGAACCAGATGCACTTCCAGTTCGGTGAGCAGCGCAGGCGGACGGCTGCGGAACTGCTGATAAATCGCCGCCAGCGTGTTCGACCGGAAGATCCTCCCCCGCTCGCTGATCAGCACGCCCTTTCGGGTGGAGCGCCAGTAACCGTTGATGCTCGGCGGAAATGGCAGGGTCAGTCGCATGCTATTTCCCCCGCTTTGATCAGACTGTTAAGCACTGCGTCAGCATGTTCCCGCGCGGCGGTGTAGTCAGTGGAATGTAGCTCCCCCGAAGGGGAGACAGCCATCAACCAGCCTTTGTAAGCAGAGAGCCAGATTTTCTGGAATTCGTTCACGCAGCCACCTCTTTATCAGCGCCGCACATTTCCGGCAGGTTTGCGCGCACCAGCGCTTCAGCGAACGGCGGCGGAACCGCATTACCGCAACGCGCTACTTGTTTGTCTTTGGCATATTTTTTGCCGCGGTAGTCCTGATCGATGATGTACCAGGAAGGAAAGCCCTGAGCAGCGTAAAGCTCATGCGGTTGCAGCATGCGCATGCCGATATCAACGATCTGGTAATCGACGCCTTCCACTGTGACCAGGCCGAACCGGTCATTCGTGGTTACGGTGTGCAGAGACCCGTCCAGACTGATGCCTTCTTTCTCGTTGCCGTAATACTTGAGCAGGAAAGCGCGTACCTCACCGATGTGAAGTCCTAAAGCAGTGATTGCCGGAACTGGTTCGGTCACTACACGCCCGTCTTTGCAGCTGCCGCGTAACAGAACTAGATTTGAAGTGACCAGAGCATGATGATCCACAGTGGTAACGCCGTGAATCGGCCCCACGATATCGACACCCGGACCGGTATAATTCCCACCGTAATGTTTCGCTAAAAATGCCGTACAAAGACGGCTCTTGCCGCCACCGGCTCCCATCACAGTTCCGTTTGGCTCAGTGACTGGGTGACCAACGCTATTACCGAACTCACGTGCAATAACTGGCGCGATGAGTAGATGCTCAGCTTTGCTTGTGACTGTTGTAAGGCCTTTGGTTGCTGGGTAGGACATGCGGTCACCGCCAAATCCGGTCTGACCGATACGTGCAATGATCGGTGTAACTAAGGCTGAGTGATTTTCTTTCATCAACGTATGGAATGGTGCGTCAACTTTGCGTGGTTTTCCCTGATATGCAGAACCACCAGCTCCAACGATGAATGGCGTCGGGTTGTCTATCATGAAGCGCTGAATACCGCGCGCAATGCGCTTCAGGGTGTTCTCTGCCAGCGGCTTTTTACGCTCGAAAATGCTTGGGCATGGGATTGACCAGTCAATACACTCGGCGGCAGTGCGCCACGGCGCCAGCTTCCCGCTCTGAACGTCCAGTGATTTCGGATCCCCGTGGCTTGCTTCTGGCCATTGAACTGTCTGGCCGTCGCAACGCATCACCATGAAGAACCGGCGACGGATGGTCGGCGCGCCGAAATCACATGCACGCAACTCGCGATGATCGACTACGTAGCCCAGACCGGCGACCAGGCGGCGCACATCGTCGCTGGCCACATCGATGTTTAACACTTCGCAGCACTCAGCAATCGCAGGATGATCAGCCGCAACGCCGGTGGTCAGCATGCCGATGAAGGCCGCGAAGGTTTCACCAGAGCGTGCCGGATCCGGATGCTCTGTTCCATCTTCGGCGGTAAGCAGCGGGCCCCACGTTTTAAACTCTTCGACGTTCTCCAGCATCATCACGCGCGGACGTTTTGCCAGTGCCCAGCGGATCACAATCCAGGCCAGACCACGGATTTCTTTCTTAACCGGTTTGCTGCCCTTGGCTTTACTGAAGTGACGGCAATCCGGGCTGAACCATGCCAGTCCTACAGGACGGCCAGCGGTAGCTGCGATAGGGTCAACATCAAACACGGATTCACAGTAATGCAGCGTTTCAGGGTGGTTGGTGCTGTGCATCGCAATGGCGTTTTCGTCATGATTGATCGCGATATCCACGCTGCGGCCAGTTGCCATTTCAATACCGGTGCTCGCACCGCCGCCGCCCGCAAAATTGTCTACGATGATTTCTTTCATGCTGTTGCTCCCATTGCGCGGGCCAGTGTGCCAGCGGTGTGAATGATTTCAGCCGTTGGCAGGCCGTCCATTTTCAGGTGATTGATGTGGTGACGCAGTTTGTTCTGCAGGTGAGCAGCGAGGTTTGAGGATTCAGCCACCCGGTCAAACAGGTAATTAACTTCTGCTGGCCAAACCTGGTTGCAGGTTTCCGGTACCGGAATAATTTCAGGAATATTTTGCGGTTGGTTTTGCTGTAAAGCGCCAGCCAAAACAACCTGATAATGACCTGCCAGCACTTTGACGCGGGAATTACGCGCTGCGGGAATGGCGGTGAATGTCGCCGGGACCAAGTCAATATCATTGAACGGGTTTTCGTTCCCCCAGTGATGCCAGCCGGCAGCCTCTCCACGGCTAAAAAGCTCAATGCGGGATACTGATCCGTAAAGCTCCTCGAGACGGAAACGAACCTCGGCTGGCTTTTCGCTATGCTCGCCGCGGCAGCTGTATACCACCTGCTTAACGCTGGCGCTGAGGCGGTCGAGGCCAGAGCCGCGAACGGCGATCAGCACATCTTCGGTGTTGCCGCGCGTGTAGTTGCCGCCATTCATAACCGTTTCGACGTTCAAAGCATCCATGAAGTCTTCGAGATCCATCATGGTCTGCTCTGCCAGTGCGCGCTCAATACGGCTGCGGGCCTGTTCGTACAGTTTCACCCAGGTGAATCCCTTCATGGTCTTGACCTTGAAGCCCCAAGCCTGCGCCAGTTCAACCGCTTCTGAGGCAAAATTACCGGTGTACCACATTGCAAGAACTGCGTTTTCGTCAGCGATAGACCAGACCGGCAGACGTTTCATTTCTTCGATCGGCATAGTGCTGTAATGGTCGCCCGCCGCACCGTTGCTTATTTTGTTGGAATACTGCCAAGCCGGATCGGCGTAAATCAGCTGGTAGCTCATAACCAGCCCTCCCGTTTTTTCCGGAGATACTCGTCATACATGATCTGTGCGGGTGTCGGGCCTGCTGGCGCTTTTGGCGCAGACAGCATCACAACCGGTGCCGGGATCTGCTCACCTTTCGCCAGGCGTTTTGCCCAGAGAGTCAGGTTGTGCTGTACGGATTTACGGACTTCACCCTCGGTGTAGTTGTTCTGAAGCATTAGTCTGCGAACGTCGGTCACAATCCAGTACATGATTGGCGCTGACCACGGGTAAGCCGCTGGTGTGCTGTAGTCGCCGCGGCGCGCGCAATACTGGTTGAACTCGGTCATCACCTCGTCGACGGTCGGCAGGCCAGCGGCCTGAGCAGCACCGGATTTACACCAGCCAATGAATTTTCCACAGCTCGGCCAGAAGTCTGTTTCCTGCTGGCGGGCCATACGCATCCCGGCTTTCACCTGTTCCAGCGTGGTCACGCCGCTTTCAGCGAATGCCAAAATCCACTGGCGTTTCGCCGCCGCGATATCTGCCGGAGTACTCAGCGCTGTCTGGCGTGCAGCAGGGAAAATTTGCATCAGGTTAGTGAACAACACGTCGACCAACTTCTCAGCATCAGCGTTCACCACACGTTGCTGTTTCTCTTCTGGCATCAGCTGAGCCAGCGCGGCACCGTCTCGGTTCTTAACTGCCATCATCATTTTGTTCACAGGGTGTTCTCCCATGCTTGCGCGCTGTTCCAATGGCCGCCAGCCGAAGTATCAGCCGGGACATTCGCGCTAAGTTTGATTGTCAGGTCGTCCCATTTTTCGCGGAGTTTCGACGGGCTCAGGATGTTCTTGCACCAGAAGGTGTCGCGGTTTGCGCGGACAAAAAGTTCACAGATTTGCTTGTGAGTGCGACCGTCGGCAGTACACATCAGGCGGACTTCGTTTGCCCACTGGGTCATGTCAGGTTCTTTCGGGCGGGCAATCTCCCCATCGCATTCAGCGGCCTGTTCGTACATGCGGATGATTTTTCCCCAGATGTATTCAGCAGCTGTCAGGTCGTCGGCACTTCCCCACTTGCGTTTTTTGGCATTGAACACCACCGCTTCTGGGTGAAGGGCAAGAAAACTTTCATCACTGCTGCCGTCTGGCTGCGAAGCGGCCGGACTAAGGGTTTTATTACCTTGTGGATCAGGTGTTGTAGTTACTTGTGGATCGGCTTCAAAATTTGAAGGGTTAACTGCTGAAAACGCTTTGTTATTTGAACCCTCAGAATTTGAGGCTTCAATTTTTGATACCTCAGAATTTGATGCTTCAAAATTTGAAGGGGTATCTTCTGCATTTGCTTCAGCAGCAGCCTTGATCAGCTTTGCGACGTTGAGGCGGTATATATGACTGGTATTGCGGCCTTTGGCTTTCCGCTCCTGAATTTTTAGCCAGCCGCCAGCGGCGAGAACTTTCAGCGCGCTGCGCACGGTGTTTGGGCTTTTCGCCCCAACCTGACGGGCTATGCGCGGGATGGAAGGCCAACTGATACCTTCGTCGTTGCTGTAATCAGCAAGACGGGACATGATCGCCACCTGAGAAATGGATAAGCCAGCAGGCGCGCATGCATCCCAAACCAGCCCCTGAAGTTTATTGCTCATCGGTCATCACCCTCTCAAACCGCGACTTGAATAGCTCAACGGGCTGGGCGCACTCATGCGGGTAACCGGCGCGCATGAAGATGACGCGATCCCCTGCTCTGTCGAAGCCCACG
>NZ_JAEMGT010000182.1:0-1577 GCF_017655185.1 Rahnella sp. ChDrAdgB13
GACTATTGCACAACAGCTTGAACAAAAGGGCATCGAGAAGGGTATCCAGCTTGGTGAACAACGCGGTATAGAAAAAGGGCGCCATGAAGGTAAACTTGAAGGCAAACTTGAAGGCAAACTCGAAGGTAAACTCGAAGGCAAACTTGAAGTTGCCCGCACCATGCTGCAAAACGGTATCGATCGCGATTCAGTAATGAAAATGACCGGTCTGACCGCCGACGACCTCACACAAATTAATCATTAACTTACCGTTTCAAAGGGCAGAGTAGACATTGTCAGACAAGACCGGATCCGATATACCGGAAAATACCAGTTCTGCGCTCAGCCATCTGGCGTTTTGCGCACTGGCGGCGTTGGGTTTGGCCCGTCAGGACGGCGAGGCCGGGACGCCGTATGCCGAAAACCTGTTTCTTATCCGCTGGCTGGCAACGGCTCAAAAGCAGAAACGCTTCCCCAGGAGCGTCGCCATTGATCTTCAATGGCTCCTCGATCGCGGCCGTAAACACGGGGCTGCGGGCAAACTTCATCAGCATCTAGATTATCTTTGGCGATCCTGCAGCGGGGACCTGGCCGCCCAGTCGGATTTATTCCGGCTGACCTACGCCACGGAGACGCTGAAAGACCAGGGCTGGGATAATTACGTGATGGATAACCGGGAGTGGAAATCCGGCGTGACGCCAGCGCCCGCAAGAGACAACGGCTTCTATGTAGAAAAAGCGGCGCTGAATGCCGCCTTCAAGCAGGACGGAAGTCATCTGCATACTGTACAGTTTCGGATTGTCGGTGACGCCGCCGCCTTTATTAAGGTCATGGCAGAATATGGGCTTCACGCCAGGCTCATCGTCAGCACACCCGAACACCACACGGTAGCGCTGGAGCCCGCGTAACATGGCTCCCTGCTAAACAGGTAAAAGGAAACACCGATGAAAATGACTGACTTTCGCCGAATGGCGGCAAAAATGGATCAGCACATGCAGCAGCTGGACGCGCAGGGCGTCACGGAACCGCATCAGGTCATTAACCGTATGATGGGCTATACGCCGGAGCTGCATCAGATTTGGACCGGCACGACGGACAAAGAGCTGATGACATTAACCCAGGAGTATCCTGAGTTTTACCGTTACGCGCTCATCATGGAAACCGCGTTCGAACAGGAAAGCCAGAAACCCTCCCGACCCTATGACGATCAACCCAAATTCTCCGCAGCAAATAAACACACGATGGAACAAATACTGACCACGGCCGCCACGCTGGAGCGGGGCTACCTCGCTTATCAGGGTCATGCCCTGTCGGTATTTGATGAACAGGTTACCCGACTGGGACAATCGTTCAGATTATGGCAGGAGTGCGTGGGGGACTTCAGGAAAGTGCTGAACGCCGATGAAAATATCACTCCCATGCAGCGTGACTACGTTGACACAGGGCTGACCCGCATTGCGGACCGGCTGATGGATTTACAGGCAGGCCTTCAGAAGCCGGCAAAATGATATCCCCAGTAACTTTATGGTTCTGTCGCATTAAGGCGTTGTCAGGTAACATGCTGTTTTTTTACAATGTTTCCTTCCCATGTCTCTGAT
>NZ_JAEMGT010000183.1:0-1542 GCF_017655185.1 Rahnella sp. ChDrAdgB13
CTGTATGAACGCATCCCAGTTTGCAAGGCTTTCGTTGTTCTAACTTCGACGAGTAGTTGCAGCTCTGTATCCGGCCTTATTGCAGTCGGAGCTGCTGGCCACTATGAGATCCGCTGACTCACACCTTATTCCCCTAGCGGGCTTTATACCCTAGACGTCATTCAGGTTTAGTAAGTCCCGGTCTTACCTGTCGTTGTCATCACTACGATTGCCAAAGCAACTTTTCTGCATTCACCCTTTTTTAAGAGTTAATGTTTGCCTGCATCCGTCCTTAATAGGGTCTGACGCTGACATGATTTTTTTCATATTTTCGGTTATGTGCTGCTATCGCCCACACCGTCCTGGCCAGTTTGTTGGCCATGGCGACTATTGCCACACTCGTCGGGCGACGTTTTTTTAACTCAGTTATCCACGGCCCCGGCTCTTTTGCCACCAACGATGCCGCACGGGCGCCGTGGATAAATAACGTTCGCAGATATGTGTCGCCACGCTTGCTGATCCCCAGCAGCTTCACTTTGCCACCGGAACCTGTTTGTTTCGGTACCAGCCCCACGAATGCCGAGAATTCCCGCCCTGACTTAAAGGTTGACGCCTCTCCCATCGTTGCAACGGCAGCCGTTGCAATCAGCGGTCCCACCCCGGGGATTTCCAGCAACCTTTTGCAGGTTTCATTTTGCGTCGCCACAGCTTTCAGCTGCTTTTCGATGCCATCAATTTGCTTATCAAGATCACTAAGCCTGCAATGCTGCTCTTCCAACAAAGCAATCAGGAAAGGTGGCAACCTGTCCCGCAGGCGCTCCAGCACCACAGGCACCGCTTTATCCAGAGAGGTTCGCCCCTTCCTCACGGTCTCCCCAAACTCCAGAAACATGCCGTGCAGGGCATTGATTTGTGCGGTTCTGAACTTCACCAACTGGCGGCGCATACGGTGCAGTGCCAGGATTGCCTGCTGCTCTTCTGTTTTTACCGAGATAGTCTTTCCCGGTTGTTGCACTGCCATCCAGATCGCGCGCGAATCCATCACGTCGTTCTTATTCCCCATGACGAAGGCCTTAACAAATCGCGCCTGGAGCAGACGAACACTGTGCCCTTGTTTTGTCAGTTCTCTCGCCCAGTGCTGAGAACCTCCGCAGGCTTCCATACCAATCAGACAGGGCTCCCGGTTACTGAAGAAAACCAAAAAATCTTCACTGCGGATCTGTTTATCAACTACCTCTCCGCTGTGTTCATCAATGAAGTGAACCTGGATAAGGTGCTTTGCGATATCAACGCCAACCGGTGTATATTTCATATTGTGGATCCTTCAGTTCTCAGGGGGCTTATGCATCCCGACGTGGGCACATTGCGATGCCGTAAGTCTGTAAGGATCCACACTCTCATTTCCCCGATATCCGTCACAAATACCCCTGTAGAAACCGCTTTTGAATCAAGACTGAGGCGGAGCGCAACATCGTGAGCACCGAACAGTCTTGCTGAAAAAGTGGTCATTGATTGCTAATTCATTACTCCGCTGTCGTGGTGTGGGATGCGTTCATCTCATTC
>NZ_JAEMGT010000184.1:0-3722 GCF_017655185.1 Rahnella sp. ChDrAdgB13
TTCAATATGACCGTACATAGAATGATAAAGAACCAGTACTTTTGCCATTTTAAACTCCTCATGAGGTGATGTTTTTACCGTAGCCGGACTGGTTTTAGCGCCGGTGATACGGGCGAAAAATTCACTTAAAAATCCCACTTTTACTCCTGCGCCTGTCATGAGTAAGAGAGTTCATCGTCCGCCCAAAACGCATGAGTTACAAACGCAAATTTTTGAACAGGCTCGTCAATTAATTAGGGGAATTAAGCCTGTTTTATACAACACCATTTACCTCCTGGGGCACAGATGGGACTTAGTTGCTTAGCTTCTGATTCAGCATCGTTACCTGCCCAGCATTGCTTTCCGGCATCCAGCTGCCGTAAACGTTAAACACCATCTGTGCGCTCGAATTTACAGTCTCTGGATCAGCCGGACATGGAAACATTGATCGAGGGGGGCGACTTTGAAGGGGAGGAGACAATCATTGTCGGCGTTGTTACACACATTATCAATGATGCCTCGACAGATGAGTTTGACGATATTCCGCACATGTGATTATCACCGGATTCATTCTGCCAATCTCCGACCTTGTGTTTAGAGCGTTATAATTCTGCCCACGAATTCCAGAGTACACCATCTATTTTTATACTCAGCAGTTGGTCTGCCGAAGGAAAATCTCATTTCCTTTTCTTTCCTTTGGCACTCCTTGCTGGCGTCGTTAAGATTCAACCATGTAATCAAGGTTCCAAGAGAGAGTTTGGAATACGAAGTATCTAAGCCAATATTAATATAATCATATGAAATTATTTCCAGACTTTCAGCCTTCATTATCAGCTGAAACGCTACAGGGGAGTCATCTATAAATAGTATGCATCCGAAAATATGAGGCTTTAGACATTCGAGGAAATTTATCAATTCACTTTTGTTCTTCATTTTCTTTGACCTTCTTTTGAAAAACAGTGTGGAGTAAATTTCAACGAGTTCCGATGTGGTGAAGTCTTCAACGCGGTGTACCTTGCCGCCGTTCTCGATGAATTTTTTATATTCTCTTTTACGGCTTTGTCTCGTTTTAACGGAGAGTTTGCCAATATCTTTCGCCACACAAATACGCCTTTTCGCATTAATTGAAAAGGTTGAGTTAATTATATTTGAGCTATGTTTAGACGAGATTATCTTGCTTTTGAATGGCAGTATTATATGGCTGCTCCTACTGATGGGTAAAATGAGTTCATCTTTAGCCACCGGAAGTGCCAATGATTGTGTAAGACGGTCTGAATCGTAGTCATTTGCAAGCATATTTCCGTCCCATACACAAATTCCTCCCTGTTTATCTCCTCTGCCATTCGTGCGAATAAAATAACGAGCCCCTAAATTCAACATATCATTTTGGGTTGGGACTGCGTCGGGATGAGTGGAAAAATTACCACCAAACTGCTCATAGCATTCCCTGTATTCTGTAATTGAGCCTTCTTGCCATCCTAACAGTTTAGCAATCAGCATCTTGTAAATTTCGCAAGCGGTTAATGTGCGCGAAGATTGACGATAATAGGCACAGCAATCAAATGGGTATTACCGATCGTTTTATTGTTATCGATCGTTTTCACCGATCGTTTGCAATATTGTTAATTTCATAGTGAATAATTGTGATGATTCATAATGAATGTTAGGCAGCCCGGCAATAGCTAATATCTGTAAAGCATTAAGCTAAAAACGGTTTCGCTAACATCCAAATTAACGACAGAACGGCGGACGAATTTGGCAATTTTTTGTGCATTTAAACCCTACACTTCATCAGGACAAAATTGTAATATCGCCACTTAAGTAAAATTAATGTGAGAGGTATTTATGGCTTTACAGGCAAAGTTCGTCATTAACGATGCCGATTATTCGCCGCTGTCGTTTCCGGGTGTTGGAACATTCATGGCGTTTTCTGGCAATGGTGCATACAGAAACCGAGGTGGGTGCGGCAAAATCGCAGGAAATGGTCCGCTCCCCGCCGGGCGGTATTACATTGTAGATCGTGTCAAAGGCAGTATGGCAAACAGGGTTCGCGCCTGGGGGGTGGATACGTATAAAAGCGCATTTTATTATCCAGTGGATCATAGTAAATGGTTTGCTCTGTATCGCGATGATATGGGTATTGACGACTCAACATGGATAGATGCCGTTGAACGAGGCGGCTTTAGGTTACACCCTGGACAAATTTCAGATGGTTGCATCACTTTGCCGCATCAGTCAGATTTTGAGCTACTACGCAACGCAATCCTCAGAACATCAAAGGTTCTTGTTCCATGCATGAAAAATTTAATGACATATGGCGTTATTGAGGTAATAGCTAATGGCACCACTTGCCCGTAAATTCCTGCGTCTATTCGGCTTTCTGGTGTTGTTCTCCGCCATTTCCAAAGGTTTTTATATTCTGTTTGGTGATGCCCCCATAATTAGCAATGAAACTGCGATGAGGGTAGCGGGTTGGATTTCGACACCATCATCACCAGAAGATATTTATGACGTATTTGATTATGCCGTCATTATTCTCAACGCTGTGATATCCATCATTGTTTTTTCAGTGATAGTCCAATTCATACCATTTAAAAAAATGCGAGATAAAACGGCTGGAAAGCATATTACTGAGATAACTAAAGGGATTTTGGGAATGGGGCTGAGAGTTTTGGTCGTGACCGCTCTTTTCTTAATTTTTCTCACTGTCGTGGATTATGACAAATTCCTACCTGCGGACGCCGGTTATAGCATGCCGATATGCGTCACTATAACCATATTGCTTACAGTTTCCGCATATTGGATGCTCTTGCTAGTTGGGCGTTGGTTAAAGGTTAAATATGGGGCATAGCGCCCCATTTGTTATCCACGATCGTTCCAGTCATCGGTGTATTGCACGTTACCATCTACATAACGCCAGGTGATTTTATCGTACATCATGGAAATAGATTCCATGTGGTTGATCTGAGAATTTCCTGACATTTTAGCGTTTGGCATTCCCGGATTCACGCCGGTAATTTTCACGCCTTCGATCGTCATAATAAAATACGCTTCTTCCTGACCCGCGTCATTGATGCGGTACCAGCGGATCTCCGCAGACTTTAAAGTCTGGCCTTTTGCGACAGCTTTGTAGAGATACGGGCTTGAAGAGTCGAATTCCTTCTCGAGCATCATTGGTGAATGAGAGCGAGTACCTGTTATTTTCCCGGTGTTCCCATCAACGGGGATGTTCAGGCCATGGCTAAATCCCACAACCTCAATACTTCCCTCGCGATCTTTTACATCAACTGAACCTTTGATGTCAGCGCCGCCATCATCTTTAAGCCACATGTAAGCCGGTATTGGCATTTTTAAATCTCCTTATTGAAAGTATGGCTAATGTTAATGCAAGCATAACGGTACTTGTACGGATAATTTGACTTAAGTTTGAATTGCGGCTCGCACAGATTAGTAAACAAAAAGCCGGAGCAGCTTACCTATGATTTGAAATGATGGAGTCTAATTCAGAGGAACAGTAAATTGATGGAACGAGTTATGGGGCACCCATGGGACAAAAATTAGCGCCAAAGTTCGCAAAAGTTCATGATAGAAGATTTTAACTGTTTCTAACTATCTGTTATGTAAGGCGGTCTTTGATGAACTTTATCGAATTTTTAAGTTATTTGGTCACGGTTTCAATATGACCGTACATAGAATGATAAAGAACCAGTACTTTTGCCATTTTAAACTCCTCATGAGGTGAT
>NZ_JAEMGT010000030.1:0-97065 GCF_017655185.1 Rahnella sp. ChDrAdgB13
TGACTGGACTCGAACCAGTGACATACGGATTAACAGTCCGCCGTTCTACCGACTGAACTACAGAGGAATCGTGTGAACGGGGCGCATGTTATCCAGAGGGGCGCGGAGTGTCAACGCTAAAATCACGAAAACCTTCCGACTGCTCAGCAACTAATCAATGCGGCGATAAAACAGGACTTTTCCACTGAAAATCGCCGTGTATCACGCGTGTTAACAATCGCAGCGCTGGCCGCGAAGTTGCCTTGCCAGCGGGTCCTGCTGATAAAAACGGGCAAAATGACCGTATACCAGCGGAAAACGTTCTGAAAGCAGTTCTGGCGCACTAAAAAAGTATTCCGATAATACCGCAAAGCATTCTGCCGGATCGGTCGCGGCGTAGGCATCCATGCTGGCGGCTTCTTCGCCGACGGTGTCGATCTCATCTTGCAGATTTTGCATGGCGGCCTGCAAATCATGTTCCCACGCGACCACTTCCCGCAGCGGGATTGGCGGGATCCCGCTGACTTCGCCGCCGTTGCGCATATCGAGCTTATGCGCCGCTTCGTGGATCACCAGATTGAAACCGGAGTTGTCGAACGAATCTTCGATGTCCTGCCAGTTCAGCACAATCGGACCCTGATCCCAGCTTTGTCCGGCGTGGATTTGTGAACCGGCGTGAACCAGCCCGTTTTCATCCTGCCACGGGGAATCGACGACGAAAGGGGAAGGGTAAAGCAGAATCTCATGAAAACCATCGAGCCACGATGCGCCCAGTTCCATCACCGGAAGGGCAAACAGTAAGGCGATGCGCGCCTGCATCTGTTCTGTCAGTTCGACGCCCTGCAACGGAACCAGCCGCTTTTGCGTCAGCAGCTGACTGGCGACCTGAATTAGCCGCTGTTTCTCCTCCTCGTTTAGGGAAGATAATAGCGGGATATTCAGAGCGTCATTCCACGCGTCCGATTTTTCAATTTTCAGGTCATTCGCTTTCCACGGCCACTTAATCATCATCTTGCTCGCAAAGTGATCATTCGAATTTTCAGCAGAGTTTACTGACTGACTACGTCAATACATGTAACTTCAACAAGTTAGCCGCTCTGCCGGGCTGAGTCTGTGTGGATGTTACACATCGGCGGATTTTTAGCAAAAAGCGCACGCATCTTATAAGACGTAGCTCACGTTATTATTCTAGTCGCAGAATATAAGGCTGTTATCGTTACAGCCATTTTTCCACAAATTCTGTTGCCGGCACCGGCTTTCCGAAAAAATAACCCTGAAAGTAGTCGAGATGGAAGGGCGTCAGATAGTCGATCTGCTCCTGAGTCTCGATGCCTTCCGCCACAATAATCAACTGCAAACGCTTCGCCAGATCAATTACGTTATCCACGATATGCCCGGCCAGCGCGTCCGTACCGATGCGGCCAATAAAGCTCTGGTCGATTTTGAGGATATCGATGTGGAATTTTTGCAGGTACGTCAGGCTGGAGTGGCCTGTACCAAAATCGTCCATGGCAATCAGCACGCCCATTCTGCGCAGCGCACTGAACAGACTGTGGGTGATTTCACTCGATTCAATCAGCTCGCGTTCGGTCAGCTCCAGCACCAGGCGGATCGGTTTATCTTTGAACGCATGCAGGAACGCTTTGCAGTCTTCGATCAGCGTCAGGTCTTTGAAATGTCCGGCGCAGATGTTGAAACCGAAATGGAAATCATCCGGCAGTTGCGCGGCAATCGGCCCAAACTGATCGCGCACCTGCGCCATCATCAGGCGGGTCATCGGCACAATCAGCCCGCTCTCTTCGGCTAATGGAATGAACTGATACGGCGGGATCAGGCCCGATTGCGGATGCTGCCAGCGCATCAGCACTTCGCCGCCGGTAAGCCGGTGATTTGTGCCGTCCACCACCGGTTGCAGGAACGGAACAAACTGCTTTTTCGCCAGCGCATCTTTCAGCGTGGAGATCGGGCTACCCACGCGGCCAAGCAACATGTAGGTCATCAACGCGATGAAAATGCTGACTAACGGGAACAACACCAGGCTGACAGCCGCGTAATCATACACATATCGCCACTGGTCACTGTTACGGATCACCAGCCGCATGTTGTAGGGATAACGCGCCGACGCCAGCGCCATTTTAGTTCCATCCGGCCAGCCTTCACCCTGATGAATTTTGCCCTTGCTGTCCATCCACTGATCGCCGACCTGCAGAATCAGGTAAGCATGCGTGCTGAGCAATTCAAGGATGTTATGCAGGAAATAGCCATCCACGCCAATCAGTATGCCGTTGCCCTTAATATCGCGACGATAAGCAATCAGCGGATGGCCCGGTGTGACAGGATTACCGCTCATGAGGAGTAAGGTTTCGCCTGCGTATTTGTTGGTGGAAACGTAGTCGATCTTTTTACCAAACAGCGAGGTGCAATAAATGGTATCGCCGCGATAAAGGTTGACGGTTCTGACGTTCGGCACGCGTGCGACTTCCCAGCGTAAGGCCTGAATGACGTCCTGATCGCAGTCATGACCGACCAGATGCTGGACGGAATCGGCAGCGGTCGAGGCGTTGTTGAGCGTCATGTCCACAAGGCGGACAGATTGCGCCAGACTGGCGGCGGTATCGCGGCGTAATCCCTGTGAGGTTTGCCAGGAAATGGCCAGTACACCCAGTGCAGCCACAATGAAAAATGCCAGAACGGAAAGGCAAATCCGGATATACGGTCGGTTTAACCAGTTTAAGGCCAAAGGGAGTTCCACCAGTGAGCGCCACAGAGAGAAGTTTCGTTAGGTTAATAATAACCTATAAAGACTCAATCCTCTGTGACACCACACTTTTAAGATATTTGCCGCCCTGATAATTAACCTGCATTTGATGTAAATCATGAACGCTTCACTGTTTCCAAATATTAGTGTCTTTCCGAATTGCCAAGAGTATTATCCCGCCGATCACCTTACATTAAGCTATTTAGTATGGTTAAAGGTGAAGTTATCAGATTATTCTAACAGGGGTCTTGTCATGTTCAGAAAATTATCTGCCGAGTTTATCGGCACATTTGTTTTGGTATTTGGTGGGTGTGGTAGTGCGATTTTCGCGGCGGGCTTTCCCGGCCTGGGGATTGGCTTTGCAGGCGTGGCGCTGGCATTCGGTCTGACCGTTCTGACCATGGCTTTCGCCGTCGGCCATATTTCCGGCGGTCATTTTAACCCGGCGGTCACGCTCGGATTATTCGCGGGCGGACGCGTTCCTGGCCGCGACGTGATGCCTTACATCATCGCGCAGGTGATTGGCGGGATTGCAGCAGCGGCGGTGTTATACGTTATCGCCAGCGGCCATTCTGGTTTTGACGCAACGACCAGCGGTTTTGCTTCCAACGGCTACGGCGAACACTCACCGGACGGCTACAGTCTCGCGGCGGCGATGGTGGCGGAAGGCGTTCTGACGGCTATCTTTCTGATCGTTATCCAGGGCGCAACCGACAAACGCGCACCGGCGGGCTTTGCTCCGGTCGCGATTGGTCTTGCGCTGACGCTCATTCACCTGATCAGCATTCCGGTGACCAATACCTCTGTTAACCCGGCGCGCAGTACCGCAGTGGCGATTTTCCAGGGAACCTGGGCGTTGGATCAGCTGTGGATGTTCTGGCTGATGCCCATTGTGGGCGGTGTGATCGGCGGCCTGATTTACCGCTGTATTCTGGCCTCTAAAGACTAAAACCAGTTCGTGCTGTTTCGGTTTTATCGGGTTTTACTGGCGGCTTAAAGTTTGTAGCATAAGGCTTTAAGCCGCCTGTCCGATAAACGACAATAGGACTGAACGATGTTTTCCCGTTTGAAATTGCTCTTTTGCACTGCTGCTTTATCCCTTTGTGTCACCGCGCCCGCTTTTGCGGCCGATGCGCCTTCCTACGGTCCGCAATTACAGGGGTTTGATTACCCTTATCCGATCAAACAATATTCCTTTACCTCGCAGGGTGCGCCGTTGCAAATGGGCTATCTCGACGTTGCGCCGACCGGGCATAAAAATGGCCAGACGGTGGTGCTGATGCATGGCAAGAATTTCTGCGCCGCGACCTGGGGCGATACCATCCGCGCGCTGGCGGTGAAAGGTTACCGCGTGATTGCGCCCGATCAGATTGGGTTTTGTTCCTCCACCAAGCCGGGGCATTATCAGTACAGTTTCCAGCAGCTGGCGAACAATACGCATGACCTGCTGAAAAGCCTCAATATTAAGAAAGCGGTAATTGTCGGGCATTCCACCGGCGGGATGCTGGCGACCCGATACAGCCTGATGTTTGCGCCGGAAGTGTCAAAACTGGTGCTGGTTAACCCGATCGGCCTGGAAGACTGGAAAGCCAAAGGCGTGCCTTACCGCACGGTCGATCAGTGGTATGACCGCGAGCTGAAAACCTCGGGCGACAGCATTAAACAGTACGAGCTGAAAACCTATTATGTGAATAAGTGGAAGCCGGAATATGACCGCTGGGTTGATATGCTGGCAGGGTTGAATAACGGGCCGGGGCATAAACTGGTGGCGTGGAACTCGGCGCTGATTTACGACATGATTTTCACGCAGCCGGTGTTTTACGAATTTAAAAATATCCGCGTTCCGACAACCTTAATGATCGGGACGTCCGATACCACGGCGATTGGCAGTGATATCGCGCCGCCTGCGGTGAAAGCGAAAATCGGCAATTACAAAGTGCTGGGTAAACAGGCTGCGAAGCTGATCCCACACGCGAAGCTGATTGAATTTGCCGGATTAGGGCACGCGCCGCAGATGGAAGAACCGGAGAAATTCAACGCCGCGTTGCTGAAAACGCTGGCGCGCTGATTTAAAGAAACTCAGCAGAAAGAAAAGCCGCAGCACATCACGCGCTGCGGCTTTTTTATTGTGTTAATGACATGAATTAACGCAGGTTATCCGGGAAGTTGGCCGGTAGTTCACTGGCGGCACAATCGATGACAGTATCGTTATCCGCGCCGCAGTCACGTACAAAAGTGATGGTGGCGAATTCGTCGATCACTTCGGTCGGATACGCCGGGCCAGCATCGCGGTAAGAATTCATCAGCGGAATATGGTCGTTCTGGAAGCAGACGGTTTTTTCCGGATTGTTCATGATCCAGCGCGGGAAGAAGATGGTGCCGTGGAACACGTTGTCGGCCAGATTCACAATCAGGCTGACGTCGGTGCCGGTCGGTTCAGTCCATGAAATTTTGTAGACGTCGGACGCCACGCGGACGATATAAGCGCGCTGGTCTTTCACCCAACGGTTGCCGACCAGGCCGCTGTGAATACGGTAATCCAGCGTTTCGGCGTTTTTCACATAAATTTCGTAGTTCCAGCCGTTGTCGTAAGTGTAAACAACGTGTTTGCCCACAAAACCGCTCAGGTCATGTTTATCAAAGCTGCTCATCGTAATTCTCCTTAAGTCATTGTTGGGATGAAACGTTTCGTTTCGTTGAGAAGAAGATTACACTTCACAAATCAGATATAAAAACGCTGATTTTCGATGTAAATCATCTGAAAATCAGAACGGTTATGTGCTGAAAAACGCATTCGGCAAGGAAAACTTTATGGCACTTCCGCGTACAACGCTGGAACAATGGGTGGTTTTACAAACGGTTATCGAGCAGGGCAGTTATGCTCAGGCGGCGCAGGTGCTTAACCGCAGCCAGTCATCGGTCAGTTACGCACTGAGTGGTTTGCAGGAACGCCTCGGGCTGTCGTTGCTGGAAATCCACGGACGTAAGGCAGTGCTGACCGAACAGGGGCGCGCGTTGCTGGTTCAGGCCAGCCCGCTGATCACCGCGTTTTTGCAACTGGAGCATCGCGCCGCCGGTTTGAAAGGCGGCGTACGCACGGAACTCAGTCTGGTGGTGGACAGCGTGTTTCCGAAAAATCGCCTGTTTCGTGCGCTGAAAGTGTTCCAGCAGCTTTTTCCCGATACGCGCGTCCATCTGACGGAGATCCTGCGCGGTGAAAGCATTGAACAGCTTAACGAGCGGTCGGCGGATTTGTACATCACCACTCTGGCGCCGGAGAATGCAATCCACGGGCGCTTTTTGCTGGATGTCGATTTTGTGCCGGTAGCGAAAAGCGATCATGCGATGCTACAACTTCCCGTTCCTCTGACGGCGCAGGATCTGGCGCGCTTCCCGCTGATCAGCGTCGCGGACCGGCCTATGCCGCGCACCGATAATCACGCTTCCGGGACGATTGCTAACTGGACATTTACCACCGTTGGCGCAGCGATGGAGGCGATTGCGGTGGGAGTCGGATACGGCTGGCTGCCGCTGGAAAGTGTGCAAAGTGCGCTGGATAGCGGGCAACTGAGTCGTCTGGCGTTATCGGCCAGAACGGTGCGGCAAACGGCGCTGTATATGATGCTGGATAATGAGTCGGAGCGGTTTGATCAGACTGTCAGCGCGCTGGCAAAAAGCATTGTGGCGGAATGTGGTTTGCTGCCCTGAAGCAGGCAGCAAACCCTCAGGTTAAAACGAAGGTCAGGCGTGCGGGGCTTTGCAGGCTGCAAGAATATCCAGCTGCGGGTCACGTTCCGTAGTCTGCACATTCATGACACTGAGCACGGTGTGGAACAGATTATCCTGCGACACCTCGTCTTTCGCCGCATTGGCCTTCAGGCATTGCAGATCGATGCCCTGCGCTTTGGTGTAGCCGTCAGACAGCCAGAAAAGCATCGGAACATGCGTCTGCTGGGCTGGTGCCACGCTGTATGGCGTACCATGCAGATACAGGCCGTTTTCACCCAGCGATTCACCGTGATCGGAAAGATAAATCACCGCCACGTTGTATTTATCCTGATACTGCTTCGCCTTTTCAATCACCTGAGATACCAGATAATCGGTATACAGCAGGGTGTTATCGTAGGTATTCACCAGCTGTTCCTGCGAACAGTTTTCGATATCGCTGCGCTCGCAATCGGGCATGAATTTGCGGAATTCCGGCGGATAGCGTTTGTAATACGTCGGGCCGTGGCTGCCAATCAGGTGCAGCGCAATCAGCGTATTTTTACCGTCCGGACGGATGTCGTCGTCGATATTTTGCATCAGCGCCATGTCGTAACAGGTATCGCCATCGCAATATTTGCCGTCTTTTTTCGTGTCGATAATGACGTTCGGCACGCGGTCACACACGCCTTTACAGCCTTCGTCGTTGTCTTTCCAGAAAACAGAAACCCCGGATTTATGCAGAATATCCAGCAATCCTTCGCTGTTACGCGCACGGTTGGCGTCGTAGTGGGTGCGTTTCATATTCGAGAACATGCACGGAACGGAAATCGCCGTCGCCGTCCCGCAGGACGTCATTTTGTTGAAATACACCACATCAGGGATTGCCTGCGTGTACTGATTGGTCGGTTTGGCGTAACCGTTCGACGACTGATTTTGCGCACGCGCGGTTTCACCCACGACCAGGAAGACCAGATTGGGTTTCTGCCCCGGCTGCTGCACCAGTTTGGCGTCGTTACCCAGCGTCTGGAACGGCACTTTTGGCGTGAAATAACGGTGATTCATGTACTGGAAGGCGCTGTACAGGTAATTCGTCGGCACGATTTCCAGATTCAGCGTGCGGTTGTTACGGCCCACGGAAGCGTAATCTTTGTAGAACACACCGGCTATGGACGCGACCACCAGCAGGGAAATCACCATCGACACCAGACGTACACCCAGACGGCGCAGCACGGTTTTTTCATAGGTGACGGGGGTTAAAAACAGCAGGATCGCGGGCAGGATGCCGGTGAAGACAAACCACAGCACCACTTTCAAATTCAGGTAAGACGTCGCTTCCGCAGACTGGGTGTCAAGAATGTTTTCGATCATGCCGCGGTCAAACACCACCTGATAGGTCATCATCGCGAAACTGGCCAGCGCACTGACCGGCAGCACAATGATAAAGAAAGGCTTAAGCAGCGGGCGGAAAGTGAATGGCGTGAACACAAAGTTCAGCGCGGCAAAAAGCACCACCGGAATGGTCAGCGCGAACAAAAGATTGCAGGCAGGCAACGCATGAAGAATGCGGTAAAAGTGCAATAAAATCGGCAGATTAACGACAAAAGTAAAATACAGTGTCAACAGTAAAGTCAGCTTGAAATAGCTGATCTTCGGCAATATATAGCGCAATGAAAACTCCCAACATGCTGAGGTCGCGGGCGTTAATGTGATGGAAACATAACGTGCAGAAATGATTTTGCGCGAATCATATAACTGCAAGCTTAAGAAAGCCTTAATGCTGCTGTAACAAAATACTGATCCTTTCCTTACCGTTTACATTTATAGAAAAGGTTCAGAAAATAAATAAAATATAACAGGCTGGGTTAGCGGCCTGAAACCCTTATGCTGTGCGGCATGGCGAAGTGTGTGGCGAAAAAATAACCGCTTCGTTTAAACCTTTCTGGGTGCGTTTCCTCCGCTCATTTTGACTTCCCTCCCTGATTAATCCCGACAGGCTTAATTCACTACTGGTAGCGCCTCAGCTATCAGAAGGATGTACGCGTTGATTTCATCTTCGGCCTCCATTGCGGCCAGCAGTATCATTGAACCCGGTGTCGTTATCGGCCCGCAGGTGGTTATCGGGCCTTTCTGCTTTATTTCCGCCGGTGTTCACATCGGTGAAGGGACGCACATTGCCTCCCACGTCGTGATTAACGGCAACACCCGCATCGGGCGTAACAACATGATAGGAATGGAATCTTCAATCGGGGAAGTCAGTCAGGATCTGAAATATGCCGGGGAAGCCGCCGGGCTGGAAATCGGCGACGACAACCGGATTGACCGTCACGCAACGATCCACCGCGGCACCGCGCAGGGCGGCGGGTTCACGCGGATTGGTAACCGGAATATTTTCGACGGCGGTGTGCATATCGGGCATGACTGCCAGGTGGGTAACGACACGTTTATCGGCGAAAACAGCGGGTTGGCGGGGCACGTCACGTTGGGCGACGAAGCACGGATCGACGCCATGTGCGCCGTGCATCAGTTCTGTATTGTTGGCGCGGGCGCACGCCTTTTGCAAAGTACTTGCGTGGTGCAGGATGTGCCGCCTTACGTGCTGGCCGCTGGCAACCGCGCCGTGCCGCAGGGCATTCATGAACAGGCGGCAGCATATCTCGGCAGCGATGTGATGCAGCAGAAGGTGATCAGGCATTTGTACGATTTGCTGTATCACCAGCAGGCGGCGGTCGACGGGGTGAAGCAGGAGATTGAACGGCTCAGTCAGGAATATCCTTTATTGCGCCATTTTAATGAATTTTTCACCCGTTCAGCGCGCGGTATTATTCGCTGAACGGGTGAAATGAAGGCGTCAGGCTTCGAGTGCCAAAAGCGCAAACGTCGCCAGCCAGTGCTCACCCATATAGGTGCTGTCAAGGTGATCCAGCGCGCTGTGAAGATGCGCTTCTGCGGTCTGACGCAGCAGCGCCGCACGCGGATCGCCTGCCGGTAATGCCGCTGCAAGGGAACGCTGGCACCAGGCGCGGCTGAGGTTCAGCCCGTCAAGATGGCCGATTTTCCCGTCGCTGCGGTCGGTGACCGTGGCCGGTGTGAACAGCGTCTCAGGCTGGCTGTGCGCTAAGTCCGGCAGGAACCGCCCGAACCATGTTACAAACGCATCGCCCGGTAGCACGCGGCGCATCAGTTCTGCTTCCATCAGCGACGGCGAAAGAAACTCATCGCCGCCCGGTTCCCACGCCTGACAATGGACATCTTCCAGATGCCAGCGCAGCGCCGTTTCTTCAATCAGTTCCGCCAGTTTGTGATGCTTCACGCAGCGGGCGTAACCGAGTGTCAGTGACAGCGCAAAGGCCGTATTGAAGTGGCTGCCGACGCGCAGCGGATAGGTGGCTTTCGGCAGGAAATTCGCAAAACTTTTCTCAAAGAACCGGCTCATCGGTGCCAGCGTTTTTGCCCACTGCGCCGCCTGCGGCAACGCCATTTCGTTCAACTGCTGCGTCAGCGCCAGGAACCAGGCCCAGCCGTAAGGCCGTTCAAATCCGGCGTGCTGCGGCTGGCGCAGATAGTCCATCTCGCCGGCTACGTTCTCGTCGGTGAAATGCGCGCTGACCACGGCAATAATCGCACCGGCTTCCGGTAAATCCGGGAAGCGATCCAGCAAACGTAATAACAGCCAGTAGCCGTGGACGCAGGAATGCCAGTCGTAGCTGCCGTAAAAAATCGGGTGCAGCTGGCGTGGCGTCTGCGCATCGGCGGCGCTGCTCATGGCGTGCATCAGTTTATTCGGAAACTCACGCGTCAAATGATTCAGCGCCAGCGAGGCAAAGCGCGACGCCATTTCCGGCGTCAGTGAAGTTGTCATCGTCATCTCATTTCCTTATCAGAAGCGGAACACAAACAGGTACATGAACGCGGTGTTAACCAGCAGCAGTAACACGCCGGTTTTCCACTGCACCTTGATCACGCCGTTTTTATCCTGCAATTCGAGCAACGCCGCAGGCACGATATTGAAGTTGGCCGCCATCGGCGTCATCAGCGTACCGCAGAAGCCGGACAACATGCCGATGGCGCCCATAATGGCCGGATTGCCGCCGAGCTGATTGACGATAAGCGGCAGGCCGATACCGGCAGTCATCACCGGGAATGCCGCAAAGCCGTTGCCCATAATCATCGTGAACAACGCCATGCCGAAGGTATACGCCACTACAATCGCCAGCGGTGAACCGAGCGGAATAATATTTTTGACCAGCTCCGACACCACGCCACCGACGCCTGCCAGCGCAAACAGCGCGCCGAGTGCGGCCAGCATCTGCGGCAGAATGGCTGCCCAGCCGACGGTATCCATCGTCTGACCGCCCGCTTTAATGGCTTTTACCGGCGAATCACGCAGCATCACCAGCGCGACGATAAACGCCACCAGCGTGCCGATCACCAGCGAAATCAGCGTGACATTTTTGGCTTCCACCAGCGGCGTGTATTTCAGCGTCAGCGTGCCAATCAGCGTCACAATCGGAATGAGCAGGGCAGGGACAAACAGCTTATTGCCGAAACGCTTCGCACCGGCTTCGCGTTTTTCCACCAGCTGTGGCTGTTCGCTGTCAGATTTACCTTTGCCGAGCTTGCCAGTTCCGGCAATGACCGCCAGCAAAATGGCCATGCAGCCGGTGACGAAATGCGGTAACTCGCCGCCAAACAGGAAAGTGATGCCGTAAACGCCCCAGAACAGCGCGTTGACATAACGGCGTGCATTGCTTTTATCGCGCAGGTTAAAGAAGGCGTAAGCGCAGAACATCAGCCCGGCAAGGATGTACACGGTTTGCAAAGTGATCATTTCGCGGTACTCCCGTGTTGGGTATCAAAGCGTTTTGCCAGCGAGCGGTCGAGCAGCCAGAGCCGGATAAAGTGGATAATCAGCGCCGCAATGGCGGTTGGGATCGCCCACACGGAAAGGTGCAGGGGTTCGACGTTAATGCCGTACTGCTCCAGAAAACCTTTAATCAGCAGGATGGACTGCACGGCAATAAAGATATCCTCGCCAAAAAACACCGCGACGTTGTCAGCAGCGGCAGCGTGCGCGCGGATCTTTTGACGCACGTCGTTAGGCAAATCGCCGTATTTGGTGGTAGCGGCGGCTTCGGCCATCGGCGCAATCAGCGGACGTACCATCTGCGCGTGTCCGCCCAGAGAGTTCAGCCCCAGCGCGGCGGTCATCTGGCGCAGGAAAAAGTACAACATCAGCACGCGGCCGGTGGTCGCCGCATGCACTTTGGAAATCAGGTGTCTGGCCTGTTCTTTCAGCCCGCTGCGTTCGAGCAGGGCGATGACCGGCAATGTCAGCCAGATCAGGCCCATGTAGCGGTTATCGGTGAACGCTTTTCCGAAAGCACTGATAATCTCGACGGTTTGCATACCGCCCGCCAGGCCGGTGGAAATACCCGCCACGGTGACCACTAATAATGGATTGAACCGCAGCGCAAAACCCAGCACGACGATCGGAATGCCAATTAAAACCCACATGATTTGTCCCTCAATAATGTTGTGTTTGCTTTATTTTTTTGGTGAATATCGGCGTTAAAAATACGCAGGTAATTACTGCGTGTAATAAGTTAGTGCTAATTAGCATAAAAATGCGTGAGGCGGAAAGTAACAAGCGTTAACTGTGAACGCAAGATGCAAAGCAAAAGGGCGTCATAGGAAATTATTCTATTATTCAGAGGCCTTGTTATCGGACAAAATAAACCACTGGCGTGTGATTTATTTCCGGAGAATCTGACGGGGCGTGGCGGGGAACATCAGAATAATTAACCCGGCAATTTGGCCGGGTATAATGAAAACAAACGACAGAAAGCGGGTAAGCAGGAGGAGGAATAAACCGGGTTTATTCGTCGTCTTCGTCACCGTAATATTTGACGCCGAGTTTGATCAGCCCGCGCCCCTGGGATTTTCGGTGTAAGTTGCTGTCGCGCAAAGAGTAAACGCAGCCGCAATATTCCTGCTGGTAAAAACGTTCACGTTTGCTGATTTCAATCATGCGCGAGGAACCGCCTTTTTTACGCCAGTTGTAATCCCAGTAAACCATGCCCGGATAAGGCGCGACGGCGCGCTCGCCGCTGCCGGTAATTTGTTTCATGTCCTTCCAGCGTGAAATACCCAGACAACTGGTCATTGCGCTAAAGCCATGTTCCCAGGCGTACAACGCCGTGCGTTCAAAACGCATATCGAAACACATTGTGCAGCGCACGCCGCGTTCAGGTTCATTTTCCATGCCTTTTGCGCGCGCAAACCAATTATCCGTGTCGTAATCGGCATCGATAAACGGAATGCCGTGCTGCTCTGCAAACCGCATATTTTCTTCTTTGCGCAGCAGATATTCTTTTTGCGGGTGAATATTTGGATTGTAGAAGAAAATCGTGTAGTCGATCCCCGACGCCTGAATGGCTTCCATCACTTCTCCCGAACACGGCGCACAGCAGGAGTGCAGCAATAACTTATCGTGACCTTTGGGAAGTTCGAGTTTTTCACGGAGTAATTCAGACATACTGTTCACCAGATTCTAAGATTTTCTTTATGTAATGTTCATCGGGGATAATAGAAGATCCTGCGGGACTGTCAAAAATTAGTTAACTGTTTAAGTTTGTGGCGGATTGTGCTCTGCCGTTCGGTGCTATGATGTGATTCATCAGGGTTATGACCGGTACTCAAAGGATTAAGGATGCAGGCAATGCAAATAGTGAGATCGAATCAGATTCGCTGGCTCAGTGTATTCATTGTGATGGGCGGGCTCTTGTTGGTTCTTCCTCTTCATTTACTGGCATGTTTTATTGCCGGTTTTTTGGTGTATGAACTGGTCAACGGACTGACGCCTTATTTTCAGAAAATCATCAGCGGCGAAAGGGCGCGCTGGGTGGTGGTGGCGTTTATCAGCACGGTGGTGGTGAGTTTCCTGACTATTGCCGTTGCCGGACTGGCCGATTTCCTGATGGAGGATATGAAGAATCCGGTGGCGTTTAACGCGATGGTGTCGCGGCTGCTGACGGATGCGCAAAGCCGCTTGTCGCCGGTACTCCTGCATTACCTTCCGGCCAATATCGAAGAGTTGCAGCGCAGTTTCCTGCAATGGCTGCGTGAACATATCGTGATGATCCAGACCTTCGGTAAAAACGCCGCGCACGTTTTCGTTACTATGCTCATCGGGATGATCCTTGGCGCGATTATTTCACTTCAGCATCACACGCAGGGCGAGCACCACGCGCCGCTGAAAAAAGAGCTGCTTCAGCGCGTACGTTTACTGAGTGACGCTTTCCGAAATGTGGTGTTTGCGCAGTTCCAGATTTCCCTGATTAATACCGTGCTTTCCGCCATTTTCCTGTTCGGGATTTTGCCGCTGTTCGGTATTCATCTTCCGCTGGCGAAAACGCTGGTCGTCGTGACGTTTGTCTGTGGTCTGCTGCCGGTGGTGGGGAACCTGATTTCGAATACGCTGATTTTTATCGTCGGGCTTTCGCTGTCACTGTGGGTCGGTGCGCTGGTGCTGGCGTATCTCATCATTATTCATAAAGTGGAATACTTCCTGAATGCGCGGATTGTCGGCGGCCGTATCAAGGCGAAATCCTGGGAAGTGTTGCTGGCGATGCTGGTGTTCGAAGCCGCATTTGGCATTCCCGGTGTGGTCGCTGCACCTATCTATTACGCGTATCTGAAAAGCGAACTGAAAGACGCGGGCCTGATCTGAGTTTGCGCTAACGTGGCGCCGTACTCTCACGGTGTCACGGTTTATCCTTTCTTTGTCATCTCATTGCAACATTCTCTCCCATTCGCCAAAAATCCTGAAAAAAACAGATTCAGGCAAGTAATGGCGAGAATCGTTATACCCGTCTGTCATCGTAAAGGGGCATACTTTCGCGATGCCAGTTTCTGCTGGCATGCTGTATTCCGTTAGCCTATCAGGAGAAAAAAATGACTCTTAACGTTCGTGGTTTCGCTGCACTTTCAGCGGATGCGCCTCTTGCGCCTCATAATTTTGTTCGCCGTGACCCGCGTGATACCGACGTTGTTGTCGACATTCTGTATTGCGGCGTTTGCCACTCAGATATCCATCAGGCCCGTAATGAATGGCATCAAAGCATTTATCCGATGGTTCCGGGGCACGAAATTATCGGCCGCGTGAAGCAGGTTGGTGCGAAAGTTACCGGCTTCAAAGTGGGTGATACCGTCGGTGTAGGCTGTATGGTCGATTCTTGTCAGCACTGTGAATCCTGCGCGGAAAGCCTGGAACAGTACTGTGAAGAAGGCGCGACCATGACCTATAACAGCCATGATCGTCATGACAACATGATGACCTACGGCGGTTATTCCGAACAAATCGTTGTTTCAGAAAAATTCGTTCTGCGTGTTTCTGAAAAACTGGACATCAAATCTGCCGCACCGCTGCTGTGCGCCGGTATCACCACGTACTCTCCGCTGATGCACTGGAAAGTCGGTAAAGGCCACAAAGTCGCGGTCGTTGGTCTGGGCGGTCTGGGCCACATGGGGCTGAAATTTGCCAAAGCGCTGGGCGCAGATGTCACCCTGTTCACGCGTTCTAAAGGTAAAGAGCAGGAAGCGTACCGTCTGGGCGCAGACCACGTTGTGCTGTCTACCGATGAAGAACAAATGGCTGCGGTGAAAAGCCACTTTGACTTCATTCTTGATACCGTGCCGAATCCACATGACCTGAACCCGTATCTGGATACGCTGAAACGTGACGGTACGCATATTCTGGTTGGCCTGATTGAGCCAATCGAACCAGCGCTGCACAGCGGTAAACTGGTCATGGGCCGCAAAACGGTTGCCGGATCTCTGATCGGCGGCATTGCAGAAACTCAGGAAATGCTGGATTTCTGTGCTGAACACGACATTTCTTGTGATGTTGAAATGATCGACATGCAGGACATCAATGGCGCTTACGAACGTATGCTGAAAAGCGACGTGAAATACCGCTTTGTTGTCGACATGGCCTCACTGAAAAACGCCGGATAATCAGCCATCTGATTAAATAGCGACCTGATGCGCCTTTCCCGGTGTTCATTGTGAACGGCAGGGCGGGCGCATTGTGACGAAATTTACTCTTTACGCATTTCTGTGGCTTCTCGGCTTGTAAGCGCGGTGGTATCCTGCTGCCTTTCGCCGGGCGAAGGAAAACCAGTGGCTAAGAGTTTTGATGAACTCATCAGAGACATGGATCTGATGATTGAACATGTGGACAGGCTGAAAAACTTGCCACCACGGGCAGCTCAACCAACAGCTGCTGACAAACCTGCGTACGACTCTTTCGGTGAAATTTTCGCCCTGAAAGCCGTGATGCGGGCTTTTATCTCTTCAGTCGACACCATTGTTAAAGTGCAGATTGCGAAGAAAGTTGAGCAGGATATCGGCCATCTGGAGAGCACGGTGCGGTCCATTGGCGGCGGCAGCGCTGACGCCGAAGACGTCGCGCAGATTACGGCTTACGTCCGCAATGCTGTCTCTGAGCTGATGGATTAATATTCCACCAGCACATCACGTTTCAACAAACGCCGGTCACACCACGTCTTACAAGACATTGTGTGACCGGCGTTTTTTTGGCGTCAGCTGCGATAGGCGGCGCAGCAAAAAGCGTTTATTCTTCAGGATATCTTTATTGCGGGTGCTGACTATGTCACAGGACTTTCGTTTTCTGGCTTCCCCACGGCGCAGATGTTACGCGCTTTTATTTGAGCACCGCACACGCAGTGGCCGCCGGATGGAGACGTTCTGGATTGTGGCGTCGCTGCTCAGCGTGCTTATTCTGTTCTTCGAATCCAGCGCCACCGATTTATTCCCCGATACGCCGGATATTCTCTGGCGGTTCGGTCTGGCCGAAGCGGCCTTTACTGCGCTGTTTACCGTGGAATACCTACTGCGGGTGTTTTCATCCCCGCGCAAAACGCGTTATCCGCTGAGCTTTTTCGGCATTATCGATCTGCTGACCATCTTGCCGATGTACATCATCTGGCTGATCCCGTCCTTTGGCACTGCCACGGATCTGATTGTGCTGATACGGTTGCTGAGGATTCTACGCGTTCTGCGGGTGCTGAAACTGCTGCGGTATATGAGCGACGCCGGGATTTTGTGGCGCAGCCTGATGCGGGCGAAACGCAAACTGGGCATCTTTTTTGGCTTTGTGGCGATCATCTTGTGTTTATTTGGCGGGCTGATGTTTGCCGCAGAAGGCGGGAAGGACGGATTTACCTCGCTCGGCGCGTCCGTTTACTGGGCGGTAGTGACGCTGACCACGGTGGGATATGGCGATATTACGCCGCATACGGCGATCGGCAGAATGCTGGCGTCTGTACTCATCCTGCTGGGCTATTCCATTATTGCCGTGCCGACCGGGATTTTAACGGCTTATATGTCACAAGAGTTGGATAAAGGGCGTGCCGCCCGTTCTTGTCAGACTTGTCTGCATTCCGGCCATGAAATTGACGCGAAATTTTGTGCGCACTGTGGCGCGGTTCTGTCCTCGGAAACTTCTCAACCTATTGAAAAATAGCCCGTTAATTGTACGCAAATTGTACTACATGGTACATAAACTGGCTAATTTCGGACTTTACTCGCGCATTGCATTAAAAAGAGTTGCTATTAAAGGGCAGTCATGAGTAAATACATACCGGCCTGTGGTACAGACCTATTTATGCACGACATCCTGAGTAAAGTTGTTCCAATTTAAAGCGTTATCCATGATAACCCTGCTCTGACGAATTTCCTTCTTAGTGCCTCCATAAGTAACGACTGAAATCCGGCTATAACATGCCCATGGTGGCGAAATTTATTTTTAAAAGGTAATTCCTATGTCAATGATGAAAGGTCAGGTTAAGTGGTTTAACGAGTCTAAAGGCTTTGGCTTCATCACTCCTGCTGACGGCAGCAAAGATGTGTTCGTACACTTCTCCGCTATCCAGGATCAAGGTTTCAAGACCCTGGCTGAAGGCCAGAACGTACAGTTCACTATCGAGAACGGTGCTAAAGGTCCGTCTGCGGCTAACGTTACCGCTATCTAATCTTGCTTTCTCGCTGTTTCAGCGATAATTGCAAAGATGACAAAAACCCGCATGCGCGGGTTTTTTTACGTCTGTTGTTTGTGAAAGGTTGTTTGTGAATAGCTATAGTTTGTGAATATCCGTTCTGAAGCCCGCCATAACTCCCCGCATCATCCCCATCTCGATAAAATTCCCTGAATGGCAGGCAAAAAAATGCCCGCATAGAGGCGGGCAAAAATATTTCTTATGACATTCATTATGTACTCCCTCGGGGGTGAGCACGCAGGCAGTATAAAAGAAGTGAAAGTCAGGATTCTGGCATTAAAATGTTAAGAAAATGCAAATTAGTAACGCAGGGTCATTTTCTGATTTTCAGCCCGACTTTCAGCTTGCGCGGTGCCTTTGTGGGGCGGTCTGTACTACAATAAAGATAATTGAAAACCATGGGATAACCTGATGAAAGTTAATGATCTTGTGACAGTGAAAACCGACGGCGGCCCGCGTCGTGAAGGTAAAGTGTTAGCCGTAGAGGAATTTTACGAAGGCGTCATGTATCTGGTGTCGCTGGAAGATTATCCGGCAGGGATATGGTTCTTCAATGAAGGCGATACCAAAGACGGCACGTTCGTTGAACCGCGTGAAGGTTCTGAGTAAACCGCATACCCGCACAAATCCTGAATAAAAAAATACCGGTAGTCAATGTACCGGTATTTTTTGTCTTCAAACCGGGTTAACCGGCGTGATAACACATCAGAACGTTTCCCAGTTTGGCTCTTCGTTCACATTTTTAGACGCGCGGGCAGAAGGGGATGTGAGTGCGCGCGTGGGTGGCTGGCGCTTTGCAGAAGAATTTTGTGCATGCGCGTCGAGGCGGAACACCGCAACAGCCTGCGTCAGACGTGCGGCCTGTTCTTCCAGTGAGGCCGCGGCAGCCGAGGCTTCCTGCACCAGCGAGGCGTTCTGCTGGGTCACGCCGTCCATTTCTGAAACTGCCTGGCTTACCTGGCTGATCCCGCGGCTTTGTTCATCAGACGCCGATGCAATTTCGCCCATAATATCTGTCACATGGCTAACGGCTGTCACGATTTCTGACATCATATCCCCGGCGTCGCCCACCAGAATGCAGCCTTCACCGACGTAATCTACCGATTCTTCAATCAGCACTTCGATTTCTTTGGCGGCCTGTGCGCTGCGCTGCGCGAGATTGCGCACTTCGCTGGCGACGACGGCAAATCCGCGGCCCTGTTCGCCCGCACGGGCGGCTTCGACGGCGGCGTTAAGCGCCAGAATGTTGGTCTGGAACGCAATGCTGTTGATGACGTTGGTAATTTCAGCGATTTTAGACGAGCTGCGCGAAATTTTATCCATAGTCGTCACCACGTCTGCCACAATATCGCCGCCTTTCTGCGCTTTGTTCGAGGCATCCGCGGCCAGTTTGCTGGCGTGATGGGCGTTCTCGGAGTTCTGTTTTACCGTTGCGGTCAGTTGTTCCATGCTGGCAGCGGTTTCTTCCAGCGCGGCGGCCTGCTGTTCGGTACGGGAAGAAAGGTCGGTATTTCCCGACGCAATTTCCGTAGAACCCTGATAAATCGACACCGCGCCTTCGCGCACGGTTCTGACCGTTGAAGACAGCGAGCTTTGCATCTGCTCGACATTACTGCTCAGCACGCCAATTTCATTGCGGCCATAGCTTTCTGCCGGTTGGGTCAGATCGCCTTCAGAGATTTTCTGAATACGCGTCACCAGACGGTTCAGCGGATTGATAATGACTTTGCGCATCACCAGATAAGTGATGAACGTCAGCACCAGCGCAATCACAAACCCTCCGCTCATCAGCATATAGCCGAGTACCGCATTGCGCTGCGCCTTGTCATTAATCGCATTAGCCGTTTCGGTGCGGTACGCAATCGCCGCCAGCAGCGGAACGTTGTTGGCCAGATCCAGCCCGCGTACGGTTTCCGCTTCCTGTGAAATTACTTCTTCGAAATGCGCCTGCTGCGCGGATTCCAGCATCGGCGCCATGCCTTTGGTCAGATAGGCGGTGTAGGCTTTTTTCAGTGGTTCATCCAGCGCCAGATCTTTGTCTGTTTTATTCGGGCGGTTGATATAACTGTCAAAACTCGACTGCGATTGTTTAATCCGGCTGGCCGCATCCGTCAGGTTTTGTTTGAAGACGTCCTGATCGCCGATCCGCGCCGCCGCCGCCGCCTGAATCAGCAACAGTCTTGCGGTGCGTAAATGATTAGAACTGTTCGACAGCGCCAGACGGATTTGCAATTCCTGCGTGGCATTCGCCAGCGCTGCATTACTCTGTTTTAAAAAGAAACTGGATGACCCGATGGACAGGGCGAACAGAAAGAGGATCCCGGTGAGAATCAGACTAATCAGGGTGATAAGCCGGATATTACTGATAAAAGAGGTGCGCGTTGTAGAGAATGTAGGAGTATCCATTTTATTTTGTTCCGCTCAATTGATCCTGCATACCGCCTGTTCCCGGCGGTGATAAACAGCGATAAAGGCATTGCCAGCGGGGCAAGTCCGGCCGTGACGAAAAGAAAACGCCATATAAAGGACATCGGCATTTCGCCGCAGGGATTCAATTTATATATGAGAGCTGGATCGCATTTTAGGGTTTATGTGGGGCGCTACAGGCGAAGCGCGCGCTCAGCCTGTAGCGAAAACCAGAGGTGGGAATATCAAATCGCGTAGATGCCGTTATTGAGCTGGTCGCACAAACGGACGACGTGATAAATAATGTGTTTGTTCGGTGATTTAATCTTCCTTTTAATATTTCCTTTGTATGAAGACACCGTTTTGGTTTTGATTTGTAGTTTATCGGATATTTCAATGGTCCCGTCGCCTGACATCCACATTTTCAACATTGCGGATTCAGAGCGGCTGAGCATGACCGGCCGGATATCCAGCACGGCACAGCTGGCCGGGTTTTGCGCCTGAGGCAGTGACGGGTGATTTAACAGCTGTTTGAGCGTTTCCGCCTTAATGGATTTCGAGGTGATAATGACGTTCTTACGAACGAAAATATATTCTTCAAAATGAATACGCGTGCGTGACATAAAGATAAAAAACAACGTATCAGGGTATTCGGCGATCAGTGCACCCAGCCGTTCTTTGCTGTCCGGATGCGAAGACATGCAATCCTCATTAATGAATACCACGGAGGGATTGAGTTTTGCACATCCCGCCTGAAGCTGATCGAAGCGATCAACGTCAGTGATCTCCCGTTCGCTGGTGAGAAATTGTTGCAGGCCGAGTCGGGTATACCGGCATGGATCCAAGATTATCGTTTGCATAGTAAGTCCTCATAGGACGTCCTTGTTCTGCATAATGATTGGACGCGATAGGGTCAGCACAAATTTTTCATACAGCGTGCTGAATCTACTTTTTGCATGAAAAACGTCAGTGTGGAAGCCTTATTTTTTGAGGACTAACGGGGAGATGCGTTTAGATTAATTTGATTTATGTCACGTTTGATTTTGATACTGATCAAAATTTTAACGTAAATTAAGACTATTCCTAATGGATGTAATGACATACAAGAAGTGTTTGTTTACAGGGGTGTTACCGTAACACGAGGGAACTGTTCGCAGTAAAATGATGAGGCACATTATCCTTTAAAATAATTCACGAATGAAAAATGGCAACAAAACCAGACGCAGCGTGTAAACACTGCGTCTGAAAACTCACCAGTAGGATTGCCAGCACTGCGTCAGGCGTGTCAGCGCCTCAACGTAAAAGTAATCTCCCCAGCTGCAACATTCATCCACGCCTTTTCTGCTGCCCATATGATAGACAGAATGCTTAAGCAATCCGTCACAATCTTCCTGATTCCCCGCCAGATAACGCCCGGTCAGCGAATCCATGATGCGCAGCGCCATCTCTTCATAATGAGCGCGTTTATCGTCGGTGGCGGGCAGGGCGATGGCCAGTTCCAGCAATCCGCAAACCGCAATCGCCGCCGCCGAACTGTCACGCACCGCATCGGTGCCGAGCAACGCCAGATCCCAGTGACACACATCGTCTTCCGGTAAGCGATTGAGGAAGTAATGCGCGAGACGGCGTGACAGCTCGACCTGCTCCGCATCGCCGGTGTAACGGTAGCTGAGCAGGAATCCGTAAATCCCCCACGCCTGACCGCGCGACCAGCAGGAATCGTCGGAATAACCCTGATGTGTATTGCCGAAACGCGGCTCGCCGTTCACCGTGTCCATGTAAAACGTGTGATACGTCGAGGCATCCGGGCGAACGATATACTTCGCCGCCTGTTCCGCATGCGCCCGCGCGGCCTCGGCAAAGCGTGGTTCGCCGGTTTGTTCACTGGCCCAGTACAGCAGCGGCAGATTCATATTGCAGTCAATAATCATGCGCCCGGCCTGTTCCGGATCGTTCAAATCTCCCCAGGCCTGAATGATTTTGGCTCTTGTGTTGAAACGCTCCATCAGCGCTTCGGCGGCCAGCAGCGCAAAACCGCGCGCCTGACGGTTACCGGTCAGCTTAAAGGCGCTCACGCACGAGAGGCTGTAAAGAAAACCGAGATCGTGCGTCGCGGTATCAATCCGGTTGGCGATACGGTTGCCGAAAGAGGTCACCTGTTTTTCGGCCGCTGCACGATAACGGTCATCGCCGGTCATTTCCCACGCCAGCCACAGCTGTCCGGTCCAGAAACTGGTGGTCCATTCCACATTGCCGGTCAGCGGATAATGACCTTTCTCGCAGTTTTCCGCCGGGAATTTATCGCCGAATTTATCCAGATTGCGCGAGATTTTGCTCAGCACAGTCTCGCGGGCGCGCTCCATTTTTTGCGCGAAAGCAATCCGGTCCAGCTGGTTAAGTTCTACAGGGCGTAACTTTTCATTAGCGATGTTCAGTGTCATCAGTTCTTCCTTTTTAACGTGTTCAGCGTTTTAACGGTGCCAGTTCAGGGCTGTTTTCAAGTGTTTCAGCGGGGGCCGGTGAGCCGTTACGCAGGCTCTGGCAGGCGGATAACGTAAAGGCGGAGATCAGCGTAAAGCACAGCGCAATACCGCCCATAAACAGATAAGTGTGTTCAAATCCGATGCGGTCGTAGAAATATCCTGCAGGCGGGGCGACGACGATGGAACCGACGTAAATCATTGCCTGGTAGCCGAGCAGGTACATGGTGGCGTTCACGCGTTTGCTGAAATGCTCTGCGATGTATTTGAACACCGACACCAGCAGCAGCGCGATTTCCAGCCCGTAGAAGGGTTTGATAATGGAAATCAGCAGCGGATCGCTGGTCAGCCCGGACGCAAGCAGGCGCAGCCCGACAAGTCCGCCGACCAGCAGCAGGCTCTTTTTGGCACCGAAATAGTTCACCAGTAACGGGATCACCATCATCATCAGAAACTCAAGACCGGACTGCACGGTGCTCAGATAGCCGTACCACGCGTTGCCTTGCTCTTTGGTATCGAAGAAGGTGACGAAGTAGCGCGAGAACTGCTGTTCGGCGACAAACATCATCCACGCGACACCGGCGACATACAGCGAGAACATCCAGAACTTGCGGTTTTTAAGCAGTAAAATCACATCGCTGAACATGATTTTTTGCTGGGAAATCACATCGTTGTCTTTGAGTTCTTCATCACCAATTTTCAGTGACAGCAGCACCGCCAGCATCACGAGCGATGTCGCGCTGCTCAGGCCAAAATTCCAGGTCGGGGACAAATTAAACAGCACGCCGGAAAACGACGCAGCCAGCGCCCAGCCAAGTGAGCCCCACATACGTACCTGGCCGAATTCCATGTGATACAGGCGGCTGAAGCGGTCGGCGTAGGATTCCGACGCCGCCACACCGGCGTACCAGCCCAGGCTCAGATACAGCGCGCCGACGATAATCCCGGTCATCAGATGGCTGTCGAGCAGCGGCTGATACACGAAGATAAAGAAGGGCGCCATCAGGGCGGAGATCAGCACAACAAAATAGAGCAGGGATTTGCTCATGCCGATCTTATCCATGATGTAGCCGTAGACCGGTTTCATGATCACCGCGAACACGCCGTTGACCGCGAAGACCGTGCCGATGGTGACGCTGTCCAGCCCGGCTTTCTGACCGAGCCACAAGGCGTATAGACCGAAGCTGGAAGACCAGGTGAAGAAGTAGAGAAATAAAAAGCCACTCATTTTGTAATACGCCGGTTTACTGGCGGTTTTTATCGCTTTCATAATGACTCCTGAAGACTGAACTGGCAGCCCTGACGGTATAGCGCGGTGGCTCTTAACGCAGCGTGATTTGCCCGCTGTGCCCCTGATAGTGCCAGCGTAATTGCTGCCCCTCGCGGATCACTTCCGGTACACCTTGCGCGTAGATATCCTGTGTGGCGGAGGCACAAACGGCGGTGATCAGCCAGTGTGAACCGGCGGGAAGTGCGCCGGTCAGCACCGGAACGGAGGCTGTTTCGGCAAACATAATGCTGCTGTTCGGCGGAGTGATAACGGTGGCGGCGTCGCGCGGTGTGGCCTCGTCGAGACACACAATCCGGCTGACGCCGTTGCGTGCGCTGACGGTGACGGCACGTTGGTCCGCTGTCATCTCTGTGCGCGTTGCCGGTTCCTGAATCACCGCGAAACCGCCTTCCGCCGAGGTCAGTGGCCGCCGGTTTTCGATATGGTGAACGCGCAGATGCCAGTCGCCGCAGGGGATCAGCCAGGTGCACACCGTGACGTCGTGCCACGGCAGCCAGCGGGAATAAATCATCGATTCTGTGATGTGTGTTTCTGCGCAGTCGCGGCGTCCGCGGTAATAACCGTCGTCTTCCGAGAACATCAGCATCGAATCACAACCGGCGTGATTCAGCCCGTAGCGGCCACGGTCGAGGGTGAAACCAAACTGGCTGGAGTAGGCGAACTTGGTGTATTTGGCTTCGGTATTAACGAAATTATTCAGTTCGATTTGCCCGGACGTGAGCATCACCACGTGCTGGCCCTGTGCGTCACGCGTCAGGATCTGGCTGGCGTGCGCAATACAGTGTGTGTCCGGAATGTCGGGCAGCGGCGCTTCTTCTGCCTGCCAGAATGCATCGTCCTGCGGCAAGGCCAGTACCAGAAACAGTTTGCAGGCCCAGTAGGGGGAACCCGGCGCGTTATAGTCTTCGGCCATCACCAGATTTGGCGTGTGATAGCCAATGCTCAGCACGCCGTCACGGTCAAAAATAGGCTCTTTCAGCCAGTGCCGCAGATGGCGCAAAATCACCCCTTTCACGATGCCCGGTGTGAACACGTCCAGTTTGCTGTAGGCGGCAGCGCTCCAGAAAGCGGCTTCGGCAAACCGATAAGTCAGGCTGCGGCCAAACGGCACGGCGGCACCGCTGGCGGAAAACATCGTGATGAAATCCTGCGCAAATTGCCGTGCGCGTTCCCTGAGCATGGCGGCGCGCGGGGCATCCACGTCGGCCATATTCTGTGCGTAAATCAGACCGTAATAATGAAAGGCCATCGAAATATAGTAATCACGCGGGCGTCCCGGTCCGTCGGAATACCAGCCGTCGCCGAGGTAATAGGTTTCCATCAGCGCAAAACGTGCAGCCACGGCGGATTTATCCCACGGCATTCCGGCCTGCCTGAAGCCCATCTGCACCATGATCGGGAAGAAATTCCAGTTGTTATTAGGAATAACGGCGTCGCGTCCCTGATTCAGCCAGTCAGCCAGATTTTGCTGTTCCAGCGCAGAGAAATGGGCCAGCAGGCGCTTATCCATCAGGGCCAGCCCGACGCCAAACGCCGCCATTTCTACGCAACGCTGGTCGAAATCGCGGATTTCTCCCCAGTATTGCGGATGCTGCGGATCGGTACCGAACCGGATCGCATTAATGTAAAACGGCAAATCCGGGCATTCACCGCCACCGGCCAGCAGCGGGAAAATCCCCCACAGCATGCGTGAAAGTGCTTCCATTTTGGCAATCTCTTTACCGTAATGCGTGGTGGTATTGCCGAGGTCGATTCCACTTTTGCCTTCTTCGGTGTAGGGCGAAACGGCGGCCAGCAGATCGTTTAGCAGGTGTTGTACATCGCCGCGGGTACGCAGCGGATTGCCGGTATTTATTTTTTTCAGCGTCATAAAGGGACTCCCGGTGACGTGATGGGTACCAGAAAATAAGGGTTTATTAATTTGAAATATTATTTCAGTTCTTTGTGTTGCGAATGAAATATAGAGAACTGGCGATCTCTGATTGTTACCTGCTTCACAGAATGCGGTGATTTTTGAAATTGTGATTATTAAATTGGCGGTAAAACGGCTTAAATTATAAAAAGCTGACTGAAAATTGTGTTTTGTTGTCCTGGATGAAAAAGACGCGGAAATACACTAAGAGGAACCCGCCATAATGCCGGCATCAGATTATCTCGAACGTATTGCCCTTAACGAACGTCAGGTTTCGTTTAACCGGATGAACCGCGGCAGTGCCAATTATTTTCACTGGCATCAGTGTCTGGAATTACTTTTTGTCAGTCAGGGCTATGGCATTGTGATTGTCGATAACCAGCAATACACGCTGCGGCCAGGCCGGATGTTTGTCTTCCCGCCTTTTAAATTGCACAAAGTGTTTGTCGAAGCCGATGAGAAAAATGCCTATCTGCGTACGACCATTCATCTCGATCATCAGTTGCTGGACGGCTGTCTGCAATCTTTCCCGCAGCGTCGCCGGCGATTTGCCAGTTTGTGGGATGCTGACCGTGCTGCGCATATTTTTGACCTGAGCGCCCACGCCAGCCATATCGAACTCATTCTGGAAAAGTTTAATCAATTGCCGGAACCGCAGGCGGATCAGTGGGAAGAAATCGCCATGCTTATCCTGCAACTGATGGTGTTTATGCCCGAGGAAGACGGGCAGCCGAAAACTATCAGCCGGACAACGGCCTCCAAAGTCATGCAGTGGATCGAAGAAAATTACGTGCAGAAGTTTGCGATGGCCGATCTTTCGGCTGCACTGGGGCTTTCAGAAAGTTATCTGTCGCGGGTCTTCGGACAGGAAACGGGCGGCTCGATTCAGGATTATCTGGCCACGCGGCGGGTAAAACGTGCCTGTGAACTGCTGCGCTCAACCGACCGTTCGGTCGAAGCGATCGGGCTGCAATGCGGCTTTTCAGATGCACCGTATTTCATCACCCGGTTCAAGAAAATGATCGGAAAAACGCCGCTGCAATATCGCAAGGCGGCATTTTCACTCTTGTCATAAGACGGTCAGGAACGCCTCAAACCTCTGCGCGGCAGGCTTTCAGGGAATCCAGTGCCAGACGAATATCCGATTCACGGGTCATCCAGTTTACCAGCGCAGCGCGCATGCCAGGCTTTCCATTAAGTGACGTGGCGGTACAGCGTACCACGCCCGCATTATCCAGTAATTTCAGAAACTGATTACGCTGCTCAAGGGCCCGCGGTGTACTGTCAGTCGTATCCAGCGCGAAGCACACCACATTCAGATTCACGGGTGCGAGCAGGGTAAATCCGGGCGTGTTTGTCAGCTGCTCACCGAGCAGTCTGGCCAGCGCGACATTACGATCCACGACTTCTGCCAGACCGTCACGACCATAGGCTTTCAGCGCCATCCAGACCGGCAGCGCACGAAAACGCCGTGAGTTTTCGGGTGTCAGATGCAGATAATTGTCAGGGCGGACAGCAGGCAGCGCCAGATAGGGCGAATGATTCTGGAACACCTGAACCTGAAGAGCCAGGTGCTTTTGCTGCGTGAACTGAAGCGCGCTGTCATAGGGAACGTTCAGCCATTTATGCGCATCAATGGTCACTGAATCGGCCTGCTCCCAGCCTGCAAGCAGCGGCGCATAACGCTTTGATGCCGCCGCCACGCCGCCACGCCGCCAAATGCGGCATCCACATGCAGCCAGAAATCGTATTTTTCACGCAATTTCAGCAGCGCAGGCAAATCATCAAACGCCACGGTGTTTACCGTCCCTGCGCTGGCGAGCACCATCGTCGGCACCGAAGGGGCGCTTAACAGTATTTGCTCCAGTGCAGCGGGATCGATAGCTTCGGTGCCCGGTAATGTTGCGACGCTAACCAGCGCATCGCGACCCAGACCCAGCATACTCAGGGCTTTCACACTGCTGGAATGTGCGGAAGCAGAAAGCACCCGCACCGGGCCGAGCGCAGCCAAACCCTGCTGTGCGACATCAATTCCCCGCTGTTCGCCGAGCCACTGACGGGCAATCGCCATGCTGACAAAGTTTGCCATCGTCGCGCCACTGACAAACGTACCGCACAGCGACTCCGGAAGACCGAACAGTTGTTTCAGTTGTGCAACGGTTGCCAGTTCAATGGCCGGAGCAATGGTGTCGAAATTCAGTTGCGCATTCTGATCCACCGTGCTGACCAGCCAGTCAGCGGCCAGTGCTGCGGGCGTGCCGCCGCCGGTCACAAAACCGAAATAACGCGGGCCCGCACTGGCAGACATTCCGCTGGCGTACCGGTTCCAGAAATGCGTCAGCGCGGCCTGCGCACCGATGCCACTTTCCGGCAACCGGTCGTCTTCATCTTGCAGATTTTGCGCGCTGGCGGGCGGGCAGGTGGAACGCTCCGGCAGCGTTTCGAGGAAAGAAACCGCCGTGTCGCAGGCCTGACGCAGGATTTCAGGCAGGGTATCCAGATCGTGCTGAAGCAGTGGGTGCATAGAATTCCGTTATCGCTCAAAAGATTGTAAAGGTTGATTAACTTACCTGATCAGTCACAAGCAACAAACTGACATATTTTCATTTCTAAATTCATTTTTCCTGCGGGTCTTACTGCCAGCTGGCTGCACCTGAACCGAGCGGCGACGCCGGTAAATGCCAGTGCATTGTCGTGTTTTCCAGCCAGACGGGCGCAAGTAAACGCCGGGCATTTCCCCAGACTGTGATTTCCGCTTGTGCTGAGAAGTCTGTTTGTTCTGCGGATCCAATCAGCGGTTCGTGTTGGGGCGCGGATGTACCACCGGCCATAAGTTCTGAGGCAGTACGTGCCAGTGACAGACGGGTTTCGCTGCCCTGACCGGTTTCCACACGCTGTGCTAAACCTTGCAACACCGCTGCTGCCATCAGATATCCGGTGGAGTGATCGAGCGCCTGTACCGGCAGCGGCACCGGTTTGTTGCTGCCTGAAAGTGCCATTCCCTGTTGGGCAATACCGCAACTCATCTGCACCAGACTGTCGAAACCGCGCCGCTCGCGCCAGGGACCGCTCCACCCGTAGGCATTGAGGCAAACATCCACCAGGCCCGGCGCTATGGCACGACGCTGCTCGCTGCCATAGCCGAGTTTATGCAGCGCACCGGCACGATAGCCGTGCACGACCACATCTGCATCACGCAATAATTCCTCGAAACGATGCCTGTCCTGAGGGTTATGCAGGTTCAGCCGCGCACAGTGTTTCCCCGACGTGACATCGGCTTCCTGACTGGTTTCATCCCAGCCGTAAGGATCGATACGCAGCACATCGGCGCCCAGTCCGGCCAGAAAACGCGTGGCGACGGGCCCGGCAATAATCCGTGTCAGGTCGAGAATTCTTATGCCAGCCAGCGGCTTTTCGCGAGATAATGCCCATTGAGGTATTGCTGCTGGCGACGTCAATGCGCGTTGAAATAACGGCTCATTGTGCAGGGATTTACCCTGCATATGCTGCTGCCACTCATCCGGTCTGAGCATCTGCGCGGCGCATCCCCCCGCCTGTACCACCGCCTGCTCCAGTTCTGCCTTTTTCCAGGTCATCACCTGCTGTGCAAGAATTTCGCGACTTACCGCTTTTCCAAACAGAGATTCCACCACTTTCCTGTGCGCAGGTGCATTGGTATGCAGACGGATCCAGCCATCGGCCGTGGCGTAGTCGCCTGCCAGACTGTCCCAAGCCGGCGGGATTTCCCAACCTTCTGGTTTAATACTCGTTTTGCACCAAAGCGACGCCAGCCGCCGGTTGACGGTAACCGTTTCATACTCGCCATGTTTTATCGCCAGTAATCGCGACAAAGTCATTCCGGCTAACGCCACTGACGCGGTGATTAGCGGTGTGACCGGATAATAGGAAGGCAAATTCCCTGCACCCTCAATATGAAGCGGGCAGGGAAGTGAAATCCCGCCGGTGAGCTGAACGAAAAGTGCCCGTGCTTTCTGCTGGATAGGATCATCTGACATGCGTTAACTCCGGTGTGAGGAATCTAAGCTTTACAAATTTATAACATCTCTGAGGCAATGTAGGAAATCGATGAGTGACACTGTCACGCAGTGTTGTGCAACTTACTGGTAACAGAATGCTCCTAAAGTCCGCTCAGCGTTAGCCACGCCATCAGGGGAACCATTACCGCGAAATCCCTTCTTTCCAAAAAACCTCTCAGCCCCTGTCACGCGGGGAATGAGCGCAGTCATATGCGTTGACTTTTTCAAGTAAAATATTAGCTGAATGCTTTCAATTTCTGGTACTCGGCTTGTGAATTTTACGTTAGCCTTGGGGTCGAAAATTTTGAATACGCGGGGACTGCGTTTTTGTGACGTAGTCCCCAGATTTTTGCCCAGTACAGGAAACGATTCTGGCATGGAACGAAGAGCATTTATTAAAGCATCAATGGCATTCGCCGCCTGGTGTGGTGTGCCGGCTATGTCCACACTGTTCACCCGTTCCGCAGAAGCGGCAGAGGCGAATGTGGCAGACGGCGGCGAATTGCCGTTTGATTTCAATGCGCTGAAGAAAATGGCGAAAGATCTCGCGGATAAACCCTATGGTGGCGCACCGCAACCTTTGCCTAAAACGCTGGCTGAACTGACGCCGCAGGCTTACAACGCCATTCAGTACGATCATGCGCATTCCCTGTGGAATGGCCTGCCGGACCGCCAGCTTGACGTCGAATTATTCCACGTCGGCATGGGGTTCCGCCGCCGTGTGCGCATGTACTCTGTCGATCCGGTGAAACATCTTGCGCGCGAAATTCATTTCCGCCCGGAGTTGTTCAATTATCACGACGCCGGTGTTGATACCAAACAGCTGGAAGGCTTCTCGAATCTCGGGTTCGCCGGTTTCAAAGTCAACAAAGCCCCGGAACTGACGCGCCGCGACGTGGTGTCATTCCTGGGTGCCAGCTACTTCCGTGCGGTAGACGACACTTATCAGTACGGCCTGTCCGCGCGCGGCGTGGCGGTGGATACCTTCACCGACCAGCCGGAAGAGTTCCCGGATTTCACCGCTTTCTGGTTTGATACGCCGAAACCCGGCGATACCACCTTTACTGTGTATGCGCTGCTGGACGGCATGAGCATTACCGGTGCCTATAAATTCGTGATCCACTGCGAACCGACCCGCGTCGTGATGGAAATCGAAAACCACCTCCATGCCCGTGAGGACATCAAACAGCTGGGTATCTCTCCGATGACCAGCATGTTCAGCTGTGGCACCAACGAACGTGGGCGCTGCGACACGATTCATCCGCAGATCCACGACTCTGACCGCCTGCAAATGTGGACTGGCACCGGCGAATGGATTTGCCGTCCGCTGAATAACCCGCAGCGTCTGCAATTTAACGCCTACAGCGATAACAATCCGAAAGGATTTGGCCTGTTGCAGCTCGACCATGAGTTCAATAATTATCAGGACGTGATTGGCTGGTATAACAAACGACCGAGCCTGTGGGTGGAACCGGTCGGTAACTGGGGGAAAGGGGCCGTCAATCTGATGGAAATCCCGACCACCGGCGAAACGCTCGATAACGTCGTTTGCTTCTGGCAGCCGGAAACCCCGGTGAAGGCCGGTTCTGAATTCAATTTCAGCTACAAACTTTACTGGAGTGGCGAGCCACCGCACCGCAGCCCGATGGCTAACGTACTGGCGACCCGCACCGGTATGGGCGGTTTCCCTGAAGGCTGGGCACCGGGCGAGAATTATCCGCAAGTCTGGGCGCGTCGTTTCGCCATTGATTTTGTCGGCGGCGAGCTGAAAGCCTTTGCCGATAAAGGCATCGAGCCGGTGATTAACGTCTCGGCGGGTAAGATCAAAAACATCGAAATTTTGTATGTGCAACCGTTCGACGGTTACCGGATCCTGTTCGACTGGTATCCGGACAGCGATTCCGTCGCGCCGGTTGAACTGCGCATGTTCCTGCGTTCCGGCCAGAAAGCGTTGTCGGAAACCTGGCTGTATCAGTATTTCCCGCCAGCGCCGGATAAACGCAAATATATCGATGACCGTCAGATGACGAAATAATCTTCTTCATCATTCAGGCCGCAGGGGTGCCGGCTGCCGTCGTTCACCCGAATCACTGACGTATATCAGCTCACTCGCTTGCAGCCTGCCTGCCACTTGAAGGATTTTGAGGATCGAAAGATCAAAAAACAAAAAGCCCCGATTCGTCGGGGCTTTTGCTTTCTTACTTTTCTGTTTATCTGTCATTTGCAGGTGAACCAGACACAGGAACTTGCAAAATACTTCAAAGGGTAAAGCAAGGGTAACGCACGGTACTCAACTGCTGAAGGCCAAGATGGCAATCAAAACGCCTTCACCAGCATTCCGTTTTGCGGTTGTTGCTGAGGATTTTTCAGCGCCGCGTCGAAGGATCTCTCGATCTCTTTCAACTGTTGTAAGAATTCTTGTGGCGAGAAATCGTGTGATTTGCCGCTCATGTAGGCAAGGGCCAGTTCTTTGGCGTTGTAACGTTGGAAGTTATACATGCTGTCAGTTCCTTATTAATCAAAAAAATATTAACGGGATGGCGAACAGCGAGCTGGCTTATAACCACTGCTTACGACGTGCTGCCAATGCAATGCATTCTACGGAAAAGATTGATAAGTGAAAGTTGGTGTTGTTTATGCATTCAATAGTTAAAACCTAACTTAGTAAGGGGTTTTTGATTGCCTATCTGAATAGTCATTTCTGGTGATTAATTCATCGGATGGCTACTTTGCGTGGAGAAAGGTTCAACCTTATGAAAGATAAAATTTCTTTGCGAGTCATGCTGTTAATGTGAATTAAAAGGGTTGGGCTTTACAACCTGCTGGGGTACCCTCAGGGAAGTTATCCACGGATCATTATCAACGAAAAGAGGTTTTTATCATGAGTAAATTTATCTTCTCTTCGCCAGGAAAATACGTTCAGGGCAGCGGTGTTCTGGATGAGTTGGGTGATTATCTGCCTGCGTTAGGCGGAAAATCATTTCTGATAGCTGATGATGTCGTTTGGGGAATTATCGGCGATCGCGTGAAAGCGTCGCTTAAAAAAGCCCAGGTTGAATTCCATTTCGAACGTTTTAACGGTGAAGCCTCTGCCAGCGAGATTACCCGTCTGGCGGAAATTGCCCGTAAGGCCGGAACACACGTCGTGGTCGGTCTGGGCGGGGGTAAAACGCTCGATACCGTCAAAGCCATTGCCGATGAACTGAAACAGAATGTGGTAATTGTGCCGACCGTGGCGTCTACGGATGCGCCGTGCAGTGCGCTGTCGGTGATTTATTCTGACAACGGCGTTTTTGAATCCTACCGTTTCTACCACAAAAACCCGGATCTGGTGCTGGTCGATACCCACGTTTGCGCACAGGCACCGGTTCGTCTGTTTGCTTCCGGCATTGCCGACGGTCTGGCGACCTTTGTGGAAGCGCAGGCGGTGCTGCGTTCTCATTCGCAATCGATGGTCGGCGGTGACCCGACAATTGCCGGTATGGCGATTGCCGAAGCCTGTGAGAAAACGCTGCTGACGTACGGTTACAGCGCGTACACGGCGGTTGAGCAGAAACTGGTGACACCGGCCGTGGAAGCCGTCGTGGAAGCCAACACGCTGCTTTCCGGTCTCGGTTTTGAAAACGCCGGTCTGGCAGGTGCGCACGCCATCCATAACGGCTTCACGGCGATTTCCGGTGATATTCATCACCTGACGCACGGTGAAAAGGTGGCGTATGGCACGCTGACACAGATGGTGCTTGAGCAGCGTCCGGACGAAGAAATCGCGCGGTATGTGCGTTTCTACCGTTCCATCAAAATGCCGACCACGCTTAAAGAGATGCATCTGGAAAACGAATCGTTCGCCAGTCTGGTGAAAATCGGTGCGCTGGCAGGCGGCGAGGGCGATACCCTCGGCAACCTGAACCGCAACTTGTCTGCCGAAGATGTCGCGAATGCGATTCTGGCCGTGGACGCGTTCAGTAAAACCGTGAAATAAGGTTACGCAAAGCAAAAAGGCCGGTTATCCGGCCTTTTTTACGCGCTGATTTTGCCCCTAAATCCGCGCCATCACCCACGGGATTGCCACCGGCAGCTGCGACAGCAGATACAACGCCAGCCCGATAAACGCACCGACCAGCGTGCCGTTGATGCGGATAAACTGTAAATCCTTCCCGATATTGAGCTCGATTTGCCGCGACATATCCCGCGGATCCCAGCCTTTTACCGTGTCGCTGATGTGACGCGTCAGGAATTGCGCGAAGTCCGGTGCCATTTTCTCTGCGATGGTTTCCATTTGCTGATTCAGCGAACTGCGCAATTTCTCGTCCTGCGCCAGTGCATTTCCCAGCCACTGGCCGGATTCAGTGACTTTCGCAAATACCCGCGAATCTTCGCTTTCCAGATCTTCTTTCAGCCAGTTACGCATGTCGCCCCACAACTGCAACACGTAAACATTCAGCTTCTCGTCATCTTTCAGATACTGCTTAATCTCTTCGGCTTTCTGCGCGGTTTCCGGGTCGTTTTGCAGCTTCCAGATAAAGTTCTGTACCGAACGGTCGAAGCCTTTGCGGAAAGCATGGGTTTTGTCATTGCCCATATCATCGAGCACCGAATTCACCGCGTTCGACACCAGATCGGCACCGTTTCGCCCCAGCCAGCCGGTGGGCAGAAGTTTGGCGGTCAGCGGATGTTCGCGTTTCATCCAGCCGACAATTTGCGCGGAAATAAACTGCCGCGTGCTGTCTTTTGCCAGCAGGATTTCCAGCTGATCCATCGCCTGATCCAGCAGTTGCTGATGGCGGCCGCCTTTGGTCAGACTTTCCAGCAGTGTGGCAACCGACGCGGACAGGTCAATTTTATCAATGACGCGGTAAAGCGCGCGGCGGATAAGTTGCGCGATGCGCTGATCGTCCGTGACATCGAGAAAACCGCGGATCATCTTCACCGCGTATTTCGCGAAACGCTGTGCGTTGTCCGGTGCGTTCAGCCAGTCCGTGAGCATCCGCGCCGGATCGTGCTGGCGGATAAGATTGATGAGCGTCGCGGGCGCAAGGAATTTTTCCTGCACAAACACCGCCAGATTGTCGGCAATTTTGTCTTTGTTCCTGGGAATAATGGCCGTGTGTGACGCCACAAACGGCACCGGCACGCGGCGAAACAGGGCCACCACGGCGAACCAGTCCGCCATTGCGCCGACCATCGCGGCTTCGGAAATGGCTTTCAGGCCGGAAACCCAGAAGTTAGGCGGCAGGAAAAGGGTGATGACAAACAGGGCGGCGGCAATCAGCAGCAGCCCGAGCGCGTTACGTTTACTTCGGCGAAGTTCTTGTTCTTTATCCATTAGCTCAGTTTAGGAAGCGTCAGGCAGGCTGTCAGCTTTTTTCTTGTCTGCGGCTTTTATTTCGGAATGAAGCCGGAACCGCGCCTAAAATGAGAATTGTTCTTGATATGACAAGGTGTGTCATTAAACTGCGTGCAGCATTATTCCCCTGCATTCAGAATGAGACCAATTCATGGAGTTGTTACGCGTTGTATTTAAACAATATCGCTGGCCGTTTTTAGGCGTAATGGCGCTGAGTCTGCTCAGCGCCGTACTGGGCATCGGCCTGATCGCGTTCATCAATCTTAAATTGATTGAAACTACGCAGGGTTCCCTGATGGTTTTGCCGCAGTTTCTCGGATTATTACTGCTGCTGATGGCTGTTACCCTCGGCTCTCAGCTGGCGCTCACCGTGCTCGGGCACCACTTTATCTACCGCCTGCGCGGGCAATTCATCAAACGTATTCTGGATACGGACATCGAACGCATCGAGCAAATCGGTAATGCGCAACTGCTCGCCAGCCTCGGCAGCGACATCCGCAATATCACGCTGGCCTTCGTGCGTTTACCGGAACTGGTGCAGGGTATCATTCTGACCATCGGCTGTGCGGGCTATCTGGCCTGGCTTTCCCCGGAAATGCTGCTGGTCACCGTTATCTGGCTGCTGATCACCATTTTCGGTGGTTTCAAACTGGTCTCACACGTTTACCGCCATCTGGCGAAAGTGCGTGATGCCGAAGACAAGCTGCAAACGGATTACCAGAAAGTGATTGAAGGGCGCAAAGAGCTGGCGCTGAACCGCGAACGTGCACGCCATCTGTTTGACGACGTCTACCGCAAGGACGCCGAAGAATACCGCCATCATATTATCCGCGCCGATACCTTCCATCTCAGCGCCGTGAACTGGTCGAATATTATGATGCTGGGCGCGATTGGCCTGGTGTTTTTCATGGCGAACACGCTCGGCTGGTCGAATACGGACGTCGCTGCGACCTATTCGCTGACGCTGCTGTTTCTGCGTACGCCGATGTTGCAGGCCGTGGGCGCATTGCCGACGCTGCTCAGCGCTCAGGTGGCTTTTGGCAAACTGAAAGCGCTGAAACTGGCCGAACACCATGACGCATTCACGCCTGCGGTTGCTGCGAAAAACTGGCAGACGCTGGAGTTGCGTGACCTGACGTTCAGCTATGCCGGAAAAGAAGAAGGGGCGGGTTTTGGGATCGGGCCGCTGAACCTCCGGATTTCCCGTGGCGAGCTGGTCTTCCTGATTGGCGGTAACGGCAGCGGAAAATCCACCCTGGCGATGCTGCTGACCGGGCTGTATCAGCCGCGCTCCGGGCAAATCCTGCTGGACGGTGTGCCGGTCACGGCGGAAAACGCCGAACAGTATCGCCAGCTTTTCTCGGCGGTCTTTACCGATTTCCACCTGTTCGGCCAGCTTATCGGCCCGGAGGGCAAACAGCCGGATCCGCTGCTGGTGGAAGACTGGCTGCAACGCCTGAACATGAAAGAAAAACTTCAGTTCACCGGTAACGAAGTGACCAACCTTCAGCTTTCCGCCGGGCAGCGAAAACGCGTGGCCTTACTGCTGGCGGCGGCCGAAGGGCGCGACTTCCTGCTGCTCGACGAATGGGCGGCAGATCAGGATCCGCAATTCCGCCGGACGTTCTACCGCGAACTGCTGCCACAATTGCGCGATATGGGCAAAACCGTGCTGGCAATCAGCCACGATGACCACTATTTTGAACACGCCGATCGTTTGCTGGAAATGCGTCAGGGCAAACTGAAAGAACTGCACGGGCAGGAGCGCGCCGACGCCAGCCGTGATGCGGTCGCACAAATCGGTCTTTAACCGTTTATAAAAAGGAACAGGAATGAACTGGACTGAAGGGGTGGTGTGGGGCGTCAGTGCCGTCGTAACAGGCTTACTGATCGGCCTGCTGCATAAAAAAGGCGTGCTGAGCCGTGTGCCTGCGGTGATCGTGTTTCTGGTGCTGTTTATCGGTGGCAATCTGCTGTGGAGCGCGGTCGTAAAGCCGCATCTTGTCAGCAACAGTGAAGAGCAAAAGGTCGATCAGGCGCTGGCTGAACTGCCGCTTTACACCACGATAAAAGCGCAGGAACCGGCGCTCTATGCGCAGATTCGCAGCAATATTCTCAAGCTTCGCAAGGAAGGTAAATCGCAGCAGGACGCCATTAATACGGTGAAACCGATGGTCTCCGTGTTGCTGACACAGCGCATCAGCCATGCGCCGGATGCCAACGTGAACGAGGCGATGCAGGTGAATCTGGAAGAGATGCAAACCTTGCAGGCGCGCAAGGACGGCAGCTGCTTTAAGTTCCTGTATCCGCAGGTCAGCGGTGGTATTAATACCGCGCAGGTTCTGCCGCCGGAGCTGTTCCAAAAAGATCTCAATACCATGAATGACCTGCTTCTGGCGACCGGCAGCGGGCAGACTGAACAACCCGCAGCGGTCAGCACTGAACGCGTGATCGCCATGATGGCACCGGTGCGTGAGGCGCTGGGCAACATGTACGGCGAGCAGTTGCAGATGTTCAGCGACCTGACCCAGCCGGACGTCGATCGCGAGAAAGTTTGCGAGATTTCCATCAGCCTGTATTCCGGTATTCTTGCACTGCAACCGGCAGACTCGGCGGCAATCTTGCGACAGATGCTGGGTGCGAAACCCTGAATTTCCCGCCGGGCTGCGCGTCTGAACGTGCAGCCCGGCGCGGCCTGACGGCAACATAAACAGACAATCCCTACTATTCTTCTTAACAGGAAAGGGTATTCTTACGCCGTTCATCTAAAACACTTTTGTTTCGTAAAAAATAACGAGCTCCCGGAACCATCCTTCTATGCAAAAAATGTTTAGAGTGCCGTTTTTGTTACTGGCATTGTTGTCATGTCTGCTGTTAACGCCTGCGCTGAGTCAGGCCGATGACAGCACCGGTCAATCTGCCGCCGAACAGCCGGTCAAAATTAACGCCAGCACCGCGCTGCCGGCGTTGCAAAAACGTCTGGATCAGCTGAAACAGCAGGTCTCTTCGGCGAAAACAGATAAAAAATTCACCGGCCTGACCGATGCCGCGCAGGCACTGGCCGAAGACGCCGATAAACTGGCGGCGGCGCTCGCGCCCGATCTGACGCAGGTTCAGGCACAGCTCGATGTCCTTGGCCCCGCGCCTGCGCCAGGTACGCTGACCGAAACGCCTCAGGTGATCAGCCAGCGTAATAAACTCAACAACAGCAAAACCCTTCTCACCACGCAGATTGAACAGACCAAAGCCATTGGCGTGGGCGCGCGGAACCTGTCTTCACAGATTTCCGGGCTGCGCCGTGACGCGCTGAAAACCCAGATTGCCCTGAACACCGGCAGCATTCTGGGCGGGAATTTCTGGGCACCGTTGTTCAAGCCTAACGATGACGATTCTGCACGCTTCAGCGATTTTGGCTCGCAGGTGAGCGATGCCTGGACGCAGGCGTGGAGCCCGGAATGGCGCGCCGGCTCGGGCATTTATCTCCTGCTGGCACTGGTACTGGGCATTTTCGGCCGCCGCGTGCTGGATAAACCGATTAACTGGATCCTGCCGCGCTGGTTGCCGCAGGGCCGCTTCCGCCGCAGTTTCCTCGCCTGTTTCACCACGCTGAGCACCACCCTCACGCTGGGTTTCAGCGTTCAGCTCATCGGCTACATCTTTACCCGTCTGCCGGATACCTCCGCGTGGGTGAATGAGTTCGCCGAACAGCTGGTCGAGCTGACGTACTTCTCCGCGCTGATTGCCGGGCTGGGGATTGCGCTGCTGTCGAACAACCATCCGTCCTGGCGCTTGCCGGGCATTGCCGATCCGCTGGCCAAAACGCTGGCCTCGTTTCCGGTGCTGCTGGCGACCTTTATTTTCCTGTTCGGCATTATCGAGCAACTGAATAACCTGGTCGGTGCCAGCGTTGCCGCAACGTTATTCGGTAACGGTCTGGCTGCGTTACTGGTGGCGCTGAACTGCCTGATTGCGCCGGTTCGCGTCAACAGAATGCGTCGCAAAATGAAAGCCGACGGCGAGCAAACCGAGGCCCGCTCCACACTGGCCGGGTTGATCCATCTGGTGATCAGCATTACTGCTGTCGTTATCATGCTCGCGCTGCTGATTGGTTATATCCCGCTGGCGCGTTTCGTCACCTTCGAACTGCTGTGGATCGGGCTGGTGCTGAGCTGCCTGTATCTGCTGATCCACTTCGTGGTGGATTTCTTCGAAAGCCTGTTCGCGCCGGGTACGCACAGCGGCAAAATCATCAAAAGCACCCTGAGCGTCAATGACCGCCATCTGTCGCTGGCGGCCACGCTGTTCTCGGCCATCGGGAAAACTGCGCTGCTGTTGTTTGCCGCCGTTGCACTGCTCAACGGGACGTTCGGCTCCACGACACCGCTGGAATTGCTGGCGAAAATTGTCGATATCTGGGGCGGTAAAGGTCTCGAAGGGGTCAACATTATTCCGGCGCACGCGGTAAACGCGGTGCTGTGTCTGGTGATCGGCTGGTACGTCCTGCGTTCCGCACGTCGCTGGCTGGATAATGATTTCCTGCCGAAAACCATGATGGATCGCGGGATGCGCGCCTCTCTGGTGACGCTGTTTACCAACGTCGGTTACGTACTGATCATCCTGCTGACGCTGTCGTCACTGGGTATCGAATGGAACAAACTGGCGTGGATCGTGAGCGCCTTGTCGGTCGGTATCGGTTTTGGCTTGCAGGAGATTGTGAAGAACTTTATCTCCGGCCTGATCCTGCTGACCGAGCGTCCGGTGAAGGTAGGCGACTTAATCAGCATCAGCGGCGTGGAAGGGGATATCCGCCGGATCAACGTCCGTGCGACTGAAATCCAGCTCAGCGATAAATCCACCGTGATTGTGCCGAACTCCCAGCTGATTTCTCAGAACGTGCGTAACGCCACTATGGGTAACGCGCAGGGCGTGGCGACCATCGCGCTGACATTCCCGCTCGACATCGACCCGGAACAGGTACGCAGTTTGCTGCTCGACGCTTACAACGCGCACGAACAAATCCTCGATACGCCTGCGGCGTCCGTCAGCTTTAAAGAACTGGGACCGACCGGCATCATCCTGAGCGTGACCGGCTACGTGAGCAGCCCGCGCATTGTGAGCGGGACGCGGAGTGATTTGTTGTATGAAATCCTCAAAATGCTGCGTGCAGCGGGGATCAGTCTCAGTCAGACTCAGACGATGATTTTGGAAAAACCGGCGGAGAGGGCTGCTCCGTTAGAGGAGTGACCGGGGTGGGATTACGGTCCCACTTGCCGTTTTAACTTCAACTTCAAATTCGAATTCGAATTCAAATTCAACACCTTGGGCTCGCCGCCCAAACTGGCCCAGAGGACGCGTAAGCGCGCGCCCTCTGGACTCCCACGCTTCCTCACTGCGCGCTATCGCCGGGACGATGGACATGTTCCGGCACATTGGTGATTGGCGCAAATCCAGGTGCTTCGCACTGCCTTCTCTCGGTCTTCGAGCCATAGGTCTCGAAGCCGCTCCGTTCAGCTGAATTTTGAGCACGCCAATCAACTTTTCTAAAAGACTAAAATCATCGTTTTTTTGAATTTAAGATCCTGCGGGCGTTTCAGAAAGCTTGCTGAATGAGAGGTTGCAGGCCTGAGGCTGCAATCCAGAAATGAAGGCACCGCGCAGCGGCAAGATTTCCAGCCTGTCACAGAGGTAACTGAAACATGGCCAGCGGGCGAAGCGCGAAGTAAAAAAGCGAGGAGGAATCCAAAGGAGGAAAAGCACTTTCCTCCTTTGGGCGGTTTCGGCGCAGTGCGTCAGGTGAGCACTGCACATGAAAAACCGAAATTTTCCCGATCCGCTATTAGCACCTCACTGCAAGTGAGAAACCGAAGTTTTCCCACGTCTCCTCCGATGCAACAGCAAATACACCGCCGGGATCACCAGCATCGACAGCAAGGGTGCGCTCAGCATCCCCCCAATCATCGGCGCAGCGATACGTTGCATGACCTCTGAACCGGTGCCGCCGCCCCACATAATCGGCAGTAATCCCGCCATAATCGTCGCAACTGTCATGGCTTTTGGCCGGACGCGCAGAACCGCGCCGTGGTGGATAGCGTCACAGAGTTCTTCCTCGGTCAGCGACTGGCCGGATTTTTGCTGGCGCTGCACGGCCTGATTCAGATACAGCACCATAATTACGCCGAACTCAGCGGCGACGCCGGCCAGCGCGATAAAGCCGACGGCGGCGGCGACGGAGAGATTGTAATTAAGCAGATACAGCAGCCAGATCCCGCCGGTCAGCGCAAACGGCAGCGTCGCCATGATCAGTGCCGCATCGCGCACGCTGCTGAAGGTGACATAGAGCAGGACAAAAATGATGAGAAGCGTGACCGGCAGGACGATTTTCAGCTTTGCCGTCGCACGTTCCAGATACTCAAATTGTCCCGACCAGCTGACGGTGACGCCTTCCGGTAATTTCACCTGCTGATTCACCGCCTGCTGCATATCTTCCACCGCAGATTTCAGGTCACGTCCGCGCAAATCGACATAAATCCAGTCTGACAAGCGCGCGTTTTCACTTTTCAGCATCGGCGGCCCGTCGGTGACATTGACCGAAGCCAGCGCTGACAGTGGCACCTGGGCGCCGGACGCGGTCAGCACCGGCAGATCACGCAGCGCCTGCACGTTGTCACGCAGTTCACGCGGATAACGCAGGTTGATCGGATACCGTTCGCGGCCTTCCAGCGTTTCACCGATATTTTCGCCCCCGACCAGCGTTGAAACCAGTGACTGCAATTCGGCAACCGTGACACCGTAACGCGCAGCTTCACGCCGGTTGATGTCGATGTCCACGTAGCGTCCGCCCTCGAGACGCTCGGCCAGCGCCGACGTCACGCCGGGAACCTGCTTCACGATATGCTCGATTTGCTGCGTCACCTGCTCAATTTGCGCGATATTATTACCGTTCACCTTAATTCCCACCGGGCTTTTAATGCCGGTCGCCAGCATGTCCAGCCGGTTGCGAATGGGTGGTACCCAGACGTTGGCAATGCCCGGTAATTTCACCGCGTTATCCAGCTCCGTCACCAGTTTGTCGGGCGTCATGCCAGGCCGCCACTGGTCGCGCGGTTTGAAGCGGATCGTGGTTTCAATCATGGTCAGCGGCGCGGGGTCGGTGGCGCTGTCGGCGCGTCCGGCCTTGCCAAACACGCTGGCGACTTCCGGCACGGTTTTGATCAGCCGGTCGGTTTGCTGTAATAATCTCGACGCTTCGCGGGCGGAAATCCCCGGCAGCGTGGACGGCATATACAGCAAATCGCCTTCGTCGAGCGGCGGCATAAATTCACTGCCCAGTTTTGACAGCGGATAAAGCGATACCAGCAAAAACAGGCCGCTGCATACCAGCGTGGTTTTCGGGCGTTTCAGCACCGCAGAAAGCACCGGCTGGTAAGCGCTGATGAGCCAGCGGTTGATCGGGCTGGCATTTTCATCCGGGATTTTGCCGCGAATAAAATAGCCCATCAGCACCGGTACCAGCGTGATCCCAAGGCCGGCGGAAACGGCCATGGCGTAGGTTTTGGTAAACGCCAGCGGCGAGAACATCCGGCCTTCCTGCGCTTCGAGCGAAAACACCGGAATAAACGACAGCGTGATGATCAGCAAACTGCAAAACAGTGCAGGCCCGACTTCGATGGCAGCCCGTTCAGAAACCTGCCAGTAATCCGCGGATGTCGGCTTCAGGCCGGGGTGATCATGCCGCCATTGTTCGAGCACTTTGTGCATGTTTTCAATCATTACGATTGCGGCGTCCACCATCGCACCGATGGCAATCGCAATGCCGCCGAGCGACATAATATTGGCGCTGACGCCCTGATAATGCATGACGATAAACGCGCCGAGAATGCCGAGAGGCAGCGTAATGATCGCCACCAGCGCCGAGCGGAAGTGGAACAGAAACAGTGCGCAGACCACCGCCACGACGATGAACTCTTCCACCAGTTTGTGCGACAGCGTTTCGACGGCGTGTTCGATCAGCGGCTGGCGGTCATACACCGGCACGATTTCCACACCGGCGGGCAGCGTGCGGGCCAGGGCGTTCAGGCGAACTTTTACCGCTTTCAGGGTTTCCAGCGCATTTTTGCCCGAGCGCATGACGATAACGCCGCCCGCCACTTCGCCTTCACCGTTGAGTTCCGCTACGCCGCGCCGCAGTTCCGGGCCGGTGCGCACGGTCGCGACGTCAGAAAGCAGCACAGGAATTCCGCTGTTAACGGCCACGACCACGTTGTTGAAATCGCCCAGACTTTTCAGGTAACCGGAGGTGCGCACCATATATTCGGCTTCGCCCATTTCCAGAAGCGATCCGCTGCTTTCCTGATTAGCGCTTTGCAGGGCGCTGACCAGTTGCTGATGCGTCACGCCGCGTGCGCGCATCCGCTGCGGGTCGGCGACCACCTGATACTGTCGCACCATGCCGCCGATGCTGGCAACTTCAGAAACGTTGGGCACCGTTTTGAGGTCGTAACGCAACGTCCAGTCCTGTAACGCCCGCAGCTGTTCCAGGCTGTGTTGACCGGTTTTATCGACCAGCGCGTATTCATAAATCCAGCCGACGCCGGTAGCATCTGGCCCCAGCGATGCTTTTGCACCCGGTGGCAGCGAGGACTGCACCTGGCTGAGGTATTCCAGTACGCGGGAGCGCGCCCAGTACGGCTCAGTGCCGTCATCAAACAGCACATAAACGTAGGCATCGCCGAACATCGAAAAGCCGCGCACAGTTTTCGCGCCGGGCACCGACAGCAAAGTGGTGGTCAGCGGATACGTCACCTGATCTTCAATGATTTGCGGTGCTTTGCCCGGATAACTGACGCGCACGATCACCTGTACGTCGGAGAGATCCGGCAGGGCGTCGAGCGGAGCTTTTTGTAAAGACCAGATGCCCCAGCCCGCCATCATCAGGGCGGCGAGCAGCACCAGAAGCCGGTTGCGCAGCGACCAGCGGATCACGGTGGCAATCATAAATGGCTCCCGTGCTGATGGGCGTCTGGTGTGGTTTCAGCACCGGCAGCGGCGGGGAGCGCGCTGCGCAGGCTGGCTTCTGAATCAATCAGGAACTGGCCGGAGGTCACGACAGATTGACCTTCGCTGAGGCCGGAAAGGATTTGCGTCCAGCCGTCGCGCGTTGCCCCTGCGGTGACCGTCTGCGGCGTGAAATGCCCGTTGCCGTCGTCGAGCAACACGGTATTGCGGGTGCCGGTCTGAATCAGCGCTTCCTGCGGGATTGCAAGCACCGGCGTTTGTGCCGGTGCATTCAGCGTCAGGGTGAGATACATGCCGGGGCGCAGCTTTTGCTGCGGATTATCAATCACCACGCGGGCTTTCAGCGTGCGGTTGACGGCGTCGGCGTCGGGCAGTAATTCACTGACCACGCCGCGAAATACGTCGCCCGGCTGGCTGTCGCTGTTGCCGCTGACCCGGCTGCCGACCTGAACCTGCCCGGCGGCGGACGGCGGATAATCCATCACAATCCACACCTGTTTCAGGCTGGTCAGCTCAAACAACGGCTGCGCGGCGGCCACCTGCGCGCCTTCGCGCACACTCAGCTGGCTGAGATAACCGTCTTCCGGTGCCACGACGTCAATGCGCGTCTGTGGCTGGCCGGTTTTATCGATACGTCTGAGAATATCCTCCGGCATAAATTGCAGTGCCAGACGCTGGCGGGCGGCGGCGCTCAGGCTGCGGTCACCGAGCTGACGCACCGCCAGATATTCCTGCTGCGCGGCGGTCCAGTCGGGGATCCACAACGTCGCCAGTTTCTGACCTTTTTTCACCTGTTGCTGGCTGGCGGCAACGTAGAGTTTTTCCACCAGACCGCCTGCGCGGGCTGCCACCGTGCGCAGGCTGCGTTCGTCGGCTGTGACCGTGCCGTAAACATTCAGCGGGGAGGAAATGACGCGGCGCTCAACTTTCGCGCTGCGCATTCCGAGATTCTGCTGCTGACGGGCGCTGACCGTAACGCCGCCGTCGTCGGCCACTTCGTCGGCGTAACGGGGCATCAGATCCATATCCATAAACGGCGATTTGCCCGGTTTATCAAAACGCTGATCCGGCGTCATCGGGTCGTACCAGTACAACACTTTTCGTCCGGCAGGCGCAGTCGCCGTTTTTGATTCAGCAGGTGGATTATAACGTCCGGCCTGGTAACCCACGGCCAGCGCGGCCACGACGCAAAGCGCCAGCAGGCCGTAAGTTTTAACGGTAGTCATCAGTTTTTCTCCTGAGGTGCCAGATAGCGCAGGGCGACCCAATAGCGGGCGACGTCCAGTTCGGCATTCCGCTGGGTAATCTGGCTGTCGAGCAGGCTGCGGCGGGCTTCCAGTACGTCATTCAGGCTGCTTTTTCCGGCGCGGTATTGCGCCTGAATCACGCTGACGCGTTGTTGTTGCAGCGGAACAACATCATTTTTCTGCCGCTGCCACAGGGTATTGGCCGCCTGATATTGCGCGAGCAGCGTGGTCAGTTGCGTCTGATGCGTGCGGATGAGCTGCGCCAGCCGGTCATTACTTTCCATAGCCATCGACTGATCGGCGGCGTGATCTTTGTCCTGACGTGATGCGGTAAACAGCGGCAAATCAACGGTGACCATCACGCCCGCGAGGTCGTCATAATTGTCGGCGCGGCGACCGTAATAGACTTCAACGCCGATATCCGGCAGTGCGGCAATCGCTGATTCTGACGATTTTGCCTGCGCCACTTCCGCCTCGCGCCGCGCCTGGAGAATTTCAGGATGCTGGCTGATGCTGTCGGCCTGCGTGGCTTCGGCGGGCAGTTCGCTGACCGGCGGAATGGCACCGAGAATTTCGGGCTGATCGATGCCGGTCAGCTGGCTCAGCCGGGTGCGTGCCAGCTGCACGTCGCGTCCGGCTTCGGTGAGTTTGTCCTGCATGCTGAGGAGCGTCAGACGTGCGTCGAGCACCGACGCAGGCAAGGCGCTGCCACTGCTGACGCCGCCGCGCTGCACGCCAATTTGCCGCTGACTTTCATCCACCAGCGCCTTCAGCTGCTTTACGGTTTCATTGCCAATGGCCAGTTCCATCCAGGCCTGCGCTGTATCGCGCTGTAGCTGAGCACGAATGCTCTGGCCGTTCGCCGCCGCCTGCCGGGATTCGGCGCGCAATGTACCGGCCTTACGCTCGCGCTTACTGCTGCTCACGTAATCCTGCATGATGCCAATCCGCTCCATGGTCATGCCTTCGCGGGTGAAACGCTGGTCGTTACTGCCGCCGACGGGCAGGTTTTCAATCCCGAATTTCAGCTTCGGATCCGGCAATTGCATGGCGGAATCCGCCCGGTTTTCCAGCGCGTTAATCTGATGGCGGCTGGCAGAAAGCTCAGCCGAATATCCCTGCGCGGCCACCAGCGCCTGCGGAAGAGAAACGGGAGTGGCAAAGGCGCTGACCGGCATAAAAGCCAGCAGCCAGTGCCACGTCACCCAAGGGTGACGCGGTAAATTCAACATGGTGTTTCTCCCGGTTAGCGTTTCAGCGGTGTCAGTGTCTGCAACTGATAAGCCGTGTCCGTTTTGACAAAGCTGAACGCCACCGGCGTACCGGCGGGCAGGGAGTTCGCGGCGATTTCCGGTGGTAACCGGAAATTCATGGTCATGGCGGGCCATTTAAGGGCAGGAATGGCGTGATGAGAAATTCCCACGCGGTCGGATTCCCATTGCGTGATCACACCTTCAGATTCATAGGTCTGAACGTTTTCCATCGCCATAGTGTGGCCATCCATTTGCATCGTTTCTGCAAAGGAATAAGCGGAAATAAAGAAAAGACTAAAGACAAAACTATTTAAAATTGTACGCATGGTAATAACTCCAATACTGTCATATCAGATAAACGCCGTTATTACGGCAGATAAATAAGATTATTCAGATGCAAGGAGATGCATCCTCTGACAGCAGGGGCTATTCCCGGTATCGGCAGAACTGAACTTCAGCAGGGGGGGCTGTGACTTGTGGAGCCACCCAGTCGGCGGTGGTGACCGCCACGCTGGCATCGAGGGTAATGACGGCGAGTGCCGGGACAACCGGAAGCGCTAAAATGGGCACATTTCCGTTGTCTGTCTGGGTTCTTTCCGGTACGCAGTGCTTTTCACACAGCACTGACTGACTTTGCATATGCTCAGGTGAATCAGGCATTTGCATATATTCATTGTGCGACATCGTGGTGTTTTCTACCGGCGGGCGCATGTCGCACTGATGGCTGGCGAGGGCCAGCTGAGAATTCAACAGCAGCCAGCACAAGGCGAACAGCAACGCACTGATCCGCTTGCCGGGCAAGCGCAGTAAATGCATAAACTGTGAAATCGCGGAACGCACTGACATATTAAGGTTATTTCCGTAAAGGAAAGATGCGAACGAGTATATAAGGAAATAACACGCAGAGGGAAGGAGAAATAGAATAAGTCTGCGGTAAATTTGTCAGGATAATTAAAGAGAGCGAATAACAGCGGCTTCTGTTATTCGCATGTTAATTAACGTGTGGCTTCAGGTGATAATATCAGAGCCAGCCCGATTTTTTGAGTTTCCAGTATAACCATGCACAACCGGCGATCGTGACACCCAGCGTGACCGGATATCCCCACCAGTCGTCCAGCTCCGGCATGTTTTTAAAGTTCATGCCGTACAGGCTGAATACCACGGTCGGGATCGCCAGAATTGCCCCCCAGCCCGCGAGACGTTGCACCACTTCATTCTGATGCACCGACACCAGCGCCAGATTCACGTGCATGGCGTTCGAGAGCATTTCGCGCATATCGTCAGTGGTACGGATCACCTGATTCGCGTGATCCTGCACGTCACGCACATAGGCACGCAGGCTTTTCGGCATCAGTTCTTCATAATGGTGGCTGAGCTGGTTACAGATATCCTCCATCGGCACGGCGGCGTTGCGCAGCGAGAGCAGATCGCGGCGCAGTTTATACACCTGCTGCACGGCTTGCTGGTTAAACGTGTTCTGGAACATCAGCTTTTCGATGGCGTCGAACTCTTCGGTGTAGCGGTGCAGAATTTCCAGATAGTTATCAACGATGGAATCGAGCACGCAATACAGCGCGTAAGCCGGTCCCTTGCTCATCATGTCCGGGCGTTCTTCGGCGTGTTTGCGGATTTGTTTGTAGCTTGACGACGCGCCGTGGCGGATGGTGATCAGGAAATTTTTGCCGAGAAACAGATGCGTTTCGCCGTACTCGATCGTTTCATTCACCTTTTGTGCGGTGTGCGTGACAATAAACAGCGACTCGCCGTACTGCTCGATTTTCGGCCGCTGATGGGCGGTCAGCGCATCTTCAATCGCCAGGTCATGCAGCCCGAATTCCTCCTGAATACTGCGCATGTACGCATCTTCCGGCTGCCACAAACCGAGCCACACAAAGGTGTCCGGCTCTTTCAGCACTTCGCTGATGTCTTCGACGGTGACATCCTGCAACCGCTTGCCGTCACGGTAGGCAACGCTGTTGATTACTGAATCGCAGCTGGGTTTTTTATCTTCGTTAGAAATGTCGTTCATTTTTTACCCGATTGTTATTCAGACGAAAATCCCGCCCGCAGGCAGGATTGTTTTCAATGTCTGAACAGAATAGCGCAGTCTGATGGAAATGCGTTTATCGGGAATTCTGAAAAAGGTTTTTCAGCCATCGGTTGAGCGACTGAGCGTTTCCCACGCATCAATATCCGCATTCATCTGTAGCAGTTTTTCCCTCACATACGTGACAGCATCGCTGCCCAGCAGCAATGAGGCCGGTGGCGCGGGGCTGTCAATCAGCGACAAAATGGCCGCAGCGGCTTTCAGCGGATCGCCGGGCTGATGGCCGCTGCGTTTTTCACGTGTGTCGCGGATCGGGCCGAAAGTGTCGTCATAATCCGGAATGCTTCGAGGTGAACGCACCATTGAACGTCCCGCCCAGTCGGTACGAAAAGATCCCGGCTGAATGGCGGTGACGGCAATATTAAAAGGTTTCAGCTCTTTGGTCAGCGTCTCGGAAATCCCCTGTAATGCAAACTTACTGCCGCAGTAATAGCTGATCCCCGGCATCGTAATAAAGCCGCCCATGGACGTGATATTGAGAATATGGCCGCGGCGGCGGGCACGAAAGTAAGGCAGAAACGCTTTGATTACGGCCACCGCGCCAAACACGTTAACGTCAAACTGGTGTAACGCCTCGCTGAGCGGCGATTCTTCCATAATTCCTTCATGTCCGTATCCGGCATTATTGACGAGGATATCGACAGGGCCGGTTTCGCTTTCAATGGCCTCCGCCAGCGCCGAAATGCCGGCAAAATCAGTCACGTCGTGGATATGTCCAAAGCTTCGCCCGGGGGCAATCGCGTCGAATTCTTCTTTGGCCTGCTGGTTACGCAAAGTCCCAGCGACACGGTGACCGGCTTTCAGCGCTTCTTCTGCCAGCGCACGGCCAAAGCCGCTGCTGACGCCGGTAATAAAAAAGAGTTTTGAATGGCTCATAAAATGCTCCTCAGTAACGGGAAACCAGAGTAGGGCGCAGGGCGTTAAATCCGTAGCCCGGATCCTCTCGAATGTTTGCCTGATCCTATGAGACGTCTGGACGGGAATATCGCCCGCTGCCACACTGTTGTGACTTTTCTGTTCACCTCCGGGGGAAACATGACAATCCCATTATCCGCAACCACGTGTCAGATGGTTGCGCTTCTCGATAAGCTGACGCCGCGGGAGGGCTACAATCTCACGTCTCTGCCCGACGTGCGTTTTCTGCGTTCGAACCGCCCGCTGATGCGCACGCCGGTTTTATATGAGCCGGGAATTGTGATTGTGGTGCAGGGAAGAAAACGGGGATTTCTCGGGAATGATGTCTATTTGTATGATGCGCAGCATTATCTGATGGTTGCGGTGCCCGTGCCGTTTACCATGGAAACCGATGCCAGTGAAGATGAGCCGATGCTGGCGATTTACATGCGGCTCGATTTCAGCCTGGCGGCAGATATTTTGTTGCAGCTGGAAGCATATCCGTATCAGCCGGTGGAATCGCCAAAAAGTATGGTGTCCAGCCCGATGGATGAAGCTATGCGCGCGTCCGTATTGCGTTTTTTACAGATAATGGCGTGCCCGCAGGATGCAGAAATTCTGGGAAAAGCGATGCTGCGTGAACTGTATTATCGCGTGATGACCGGTGTGCAGGGCGGCGCGCTGCGCAGTGCGCTGAGGATGCAGGGGCAGTTCGGCAAAGTGATGAAGGCGCTGCGAAAGTTGCATACAGAATACGCTACGCATCTGGATGTGAATGCGCTGGCGAAAGAGGCGGGAATGAGCCTGCCGACTTTCCACAGTCATTTCAAAAGCATTACCGATACGTCGCCGATACAGTATCTGAAATCCACCCGTCTGCATCAGGCCAGATTACTGATGTTACGCAATAATCTGACGGCTTCAGCAGCGGGTGTGCAGGTGGGTTACGAAAGCGTTTCTCAGTTCAGCCGCGAATTTAAACGTTTATTCGGGCTGACGCCGGTAAACGAAGTTGAGCGAATGAGGCAGAATTTTTCTTTACCTGCCCCGGTCACGCCTTCGGATTTTATCTCGTCACATTAAACCGCCTTTACGGCGTTATCCCCGACGTCGTTTTGACTTTCACATCCGTCGTTGCCGCCGGACCAAACACGGTGTAGGTCGGTAAATCGACGTTCTGGTAGGGCTCCCAGCCGCCGCCGAGGGCTTTGTACAGTGACACCAGATCGGTGCTGGTTTTCACCTTCGCTTCGGCGGATTGCTGATGCGCCTGCGCGAGCTGGCGCTGGGCGTCGAGCACGTTGATGAACGTCGAAAGTCCCTGACGGTAACTGTCGCTGGCGAGATCAAACGCCGTCTGTAACGCTTCGGTCGTCTGGTCTAATCCGTTCACCTGATCCTGATCCGTGCGGTAATTCACCAGCGCATTATCGACGTCCTGAAGCGCGGTCAGCACCGTCTGGCGATAATTCAGCGCGGCATTGGCCTGCTGCGCACGGGAAAGATGCACGCTGGAAACCAGACGTCCGCCCTGGAAGATCGGCAGCGTGACCTGCGGGCCAAAGGAGTAGAAATGGCTGCTCCAGTTGTCGAGATAACTGACGTCAGTGTTACGCATCCCGAACTGACCGGTGAGGGAAATACTCGGGAACATCTGCGCGACGGAGACGCCGATATTGGCCGTCGCCGCGTGAAGATCGGCTTCGGCTTTGCGCACGTCCGGGCGACGACGCGCCAGCTGCGACGGGACGCCAACCGGGACGGCGGCGGGCAGGGCAGGCATCGGTTTTGGTGCGGTCAGTTCGGCATCCAGCGAGCCCGGCGTCTGGCCGAGCAGAACCGCCAGCCCGTTCATCGCCTGACGCTCCTGCGCCTGATACTGCGGCAACTGGGCGCGCAATGAACCCAGCTGTGCGCGGGCATTTTCGACATCCAGCTGTGGCGAAAGGCCGTTCTTCTGGCGGTTTTGCGTGAGATCCAGCGTCTGCTGCGCCACATCGATTTGCGTCTGAATCGCCGCCGTCACGCTTTGCGCACCGCGGAGTTGCAGATACGTGCGGGCGACTTCGGCTTCCAGCGACACCAGCGCATCGTTACGCTGTTCGACGGAAGACTGCGTCTGCGCATTCGCGGCCTCAACCTGACGCCGCGTGCCGCCAAATAGATCCAGCTCCCAGCTGGCATCGAAACTTCCCTGATACAGATTGACCGGGCGTGTCGCCGTATCAATGGCGCTGGACGCTTCCGGGCTGAGATCGTTCAGCTGCTGTGAAGCCCCGCTGGAATCCAGAATGCCCTTCAGGCCAAGCTGCTGACGCGTGGCTTTCGCGCTGCCCTGAACCGACGGCAGCCAGGCGCCTTCTGCCTGTTTGACCTGTTCGCGGGCACCGGCAATGCGCAGCACCGCCTGTTGCAGGGAGATATTCCCGGCAATCGCACGGGTGATCAGGCTGTCGAGCTGCGGGTCGTTAAACGCTTTCCACCATAACGGATTCGGCTCTGACGGCAGGGCGATAGAGGCGCCGTCGGCGTCTTTCGGCTTCGTCATGTCGTTATAAGCGCCCGGCGTGACCGGGTTCGGTTTCTGGTAATCAGGGCCCACTGAGCAGCCCGCCAGCGCCAGCGTGAGAGCCGAAACGGTAAACAGCGTGGTCTTATTTAACTTCCGGGTCGTATTCAACTTAATGTGCTCCGGCATTACCTTCGCTCTTAACCGGCGAAAGCAGGAAACAAAATGGGATCAAAATAACAGCGACGATGGCGCAATAGCCGAACACATCGATGTAAGCCAGGATGCGCGATTGCGAGATCATTTCCTGATACATCTTCACGGTGGCGAGCTGCATCGGGTCGCCGGCGACGTGGGCGAAATCGCGGATCGCGGCGGCACTTTTGCTGACGGCCTGATTAAACTGTTCATTCAGCGGCGACATGTTGTGCGCCATGTGTGCGCTGTGTGCCTGCGTTCGTTCGGTCACACCGGCCGTTGCCAGCGAAATCCCGATCGAGCCTGCGACGTTACGGAACATGGTAAACAGCGCGGCGGCGTCGGCGTTCATCCGCTGCGGAATAGTGATGAACGCGATGGTCGTCAGCGGCACAAACAGGAAGCCCAGCCCGATCGACTGCGCGCTGCGGTACATCACCAGCGTTGTGAAATCGACGTCCGGCGTCAGCGTGGCAGAATAGATAAACGACGCGGCGAGCAGGAAGAAGCCGAAAGCAATGATGTAACGCGTCTGCACAATCGGCATCAGTTTCAGCACCAGCGGGATCGACAACACAATCAGCACCGCGCCGGGCGACATCACCAGCCCGGAGAGCGTGGCGGTATAGCCTAACTGCTGTTGCGCCAGCTGCGGAATCACCACCGAACTGCCGTACAAAATCATCGCCATACCGGCCATCAGTAAACCGGCGACCGCGAAGTTTTTATCCTTCATACAGCGCAGATCGACCACCGGTTTTTTGGCATAAAGCAGCCAGTAAATCGCGCCGACAATGCCGGTTGCCGCCAGCACCGCAAAGGTGACGATGAAGCCGGATTTAAACCAGTCGTCGTCCTCACCGCGGTCCATCATGACCTGCAAACAGCCCAGCCCGAGCGCAATCAGCCCGATACCGATGTAATCAATACTGAGTTTGCCTTTGGCTTTACGCTCCCACGGCGGATCTTCCAGCAACTGATAAATCGCCAGCAGGGCGATAATCCCCACCGGAATGTTGATGAGAAACACCCAGCGCCAGCTGAAATTATCGGTGATGTAACCGCCGAGCGTCGGCCCGACAACCGGGGCCACGATGATGGCAATCGATGAAAGGCCAAACGCCTTGCCGCGATCTTCCGGCTTGAAATAATCCAGCAGCACCGATTGCTGGATCGGCTGTAAACCGCCGCCGAAGAACCCCTGCAACACGCGGAACAAAATCATCTGCCACAGCTCAGTGGCGATACCGCACAGGAAAGAGCAAACGGTAAACATCGCGATACAGATCAGAAAGTAGGTTTTGCGGCCCATCACGCGGCTGAGGAACGCGGAAATCGGCAACACAATGCCGTTGGCCACCAGATATGACGTTAAAACCCAGGTCGATTCGTCATAACTGGAGGACAGCGAACCGGCGACGTGCGGCAGCGCCACGTTAACGATGGTGGTGTCCAGGATTTCCATGAACACCGCAATGGTTACGACGGCGGCAACTGCCCACGGATTGGCCTTGGGTTTCCAGTAGCTGCGATCTTCATTCATTCGACGGTCACCGTCGGTTCAACAGACAGGCCGAGCGGCAGATGATGATTTTCATCCAGGCCGCTGTCGATGACGATTTTGACCGGAACGCGCTGCACAATTTTCACATAGTTACCGGTGGCATTTTCGGCCGGGAAGGCCGAGAAGCGCGAGCCGGTGCCTTGCTGAATACTGTCGACGTGACCATGAAGTTTGATATCCGGGAACGCATCAACGGTGATTTCAACTTTATTGCCCGGACGCATGCGCTCAAGCTGCGATTCTTTATAGTTGGCGGCGATCCAGATCTCTTTCGACACCACCGAGAACAGCGACGAACCGGCCTGCACCAGCGTACCGAGCTGCACATTACGTTTGGTGACGTAGCCGTCGAACGGTGCGCGAACCTGCGCATACGAGAGATTCAGTGTGGCGTTTTCGAGCTGCGCTTTGGCCTGTTCAACCTGTTGCTGACGGGCTTCAACGTTGGTTTCGGCCTGACGAATATTCAGCTGAACCTGCGCGGCGACCTGCACCTGCGCTTTGGCATTTTCCAGGTCTGCGGCGGCTGAACGCACCTGCGCGTTGGACGTATCGATATTCTGTTGCGTGGTCGCCCGCGGATCGACACCACGCTGACGACGGAAATCTGCCGTAGCGTTAAGTAAGTTGGCTTCCGCACGCGTCTGCTGAGCCTTTGCCTGCGCCAGCTGCGCGGGATACTGCACTTTCGCCAGATCATACTGAACCTGCGCCTGATGCAGTTGGGCAACCGCCAGCCCAAGCTGCGCCTGCGCGGCATCGCGCTGCGCGGTGGCATCACGGGGATCGATTTCGACCAGCAGATCGCCTTTATGTACAAACTGGTTATCTTTCACCGCCAGATTAGTGACATAACCGGCGATTTTCGGCGCGATGGTCACGGCGTCGCCTTCGGTAAAGGCATCGTCGGTGCTGATCTGATCTTTAGTCATCAGCCACCAGACCAGCGCCACGACCAGCATGACAACTACAACAATACCGAGAATAATCAGCGGCTTTTTGCCGGGGCCTTTGCGTTTCTCGTCCGGTTCTCCGGCGTCGTTATGGGAAGATTTATTGTCCTGAGTGTGGCCTTCTCCTGATTTCACCTGGCTGGAGTCGAGTTCTGACTGTTCGGAACGTGCGTCATCTGACGCGGAAGGTTTTGCATTGTTATAGTTTGTCATAGTGCTCTTCTGGTTATCGGCGACCGCGCGCCGGAACAAAGAAATCTTGTTTTAAGCTAGATTGTATTGATGTAAATGCAAGTAAATATAGGTCAATAAACCTTAGTCAGGGCACGAAGATCCAAACCATAGGGAAGGTCTTAAAAAATGAAAATGGGTTATAATGCCGGACTGGTATTTGTATTTATCAAATTTAGTTGATCCTCTGCTTCAGGAATTCCTGTGAATAATTCTCAAAAAAACCGGCTTGTCCGGAGCCATTCATGAGTCGCCCGGCCCCTTCCTATAAAGGGCTGACGCGTATCGCTTCTCTGGTTTCTGTCTGCGTGGCGCTGGTGCTGGTGTGCATCAAAGTCTGGGCGTGGGTGGCGACGGGCTCTATTGCTTTGCTGACGTCGGCAGCAGACGGGCTGGTCGATGTGCTGGCGTCCATGGTGACGTTAATTGGCGTGCGTTACGCGCTGCGTCCTGCCGACAAAGGGCACCGTTACGGGCACGGCAAAGCCGAAGCCGTCGCCGCTTTTGTTCAGGCGTTGTTGCTGGGTGCGGCCGGGCTGGTGCTCGGCGGGGAATCCATCGGACGCATTATTAACCCGGCGCCGCTGGCGCAACTCGGGCTGGGGATCTGGGTCATTATCATCAGCTGTGTGGCGGCGACCGGCCTGGTGCTGATGCAAACGTACGTGGTGAAGCGCACCGGTTCCACGGCGATTGCCGCTGATCGCGCGCATTACATCACCGACGTTGCGGTGAATATCGCCGTGCTGCTGGCGCTGATTTTCGAACGCTATTTTGGCTGGACGCGTTCTGACTCCATCGGCGCATTGCTGATTTCTTTCTATATGATCTGGAATGCACGCGGCATGGCGGCGGATGCGCTGACGCAGTTGCTGGACCGGGAGCTGAGCGCCGATGACCGTAAACGCGTCAAAGAAGCTGTGCTGAGCGTGACCGGCGTAAAAGGCGTGCATGATATCCGCACCCGTAACGGCGGCGACCGCGTTTTTGTGGAGTTCCATGTGGAAGTTGACGGCAACCTGAGCGTGGATATCGGGCACGATATCGGCGACGCGGCCGAAATGGCGGTGGGCAAATTGTTCAAGTTTGCCGATGTGACGGCGCACCTTGAGCCGGACGGCATCGACGACGATCGTCTCGATAACCTGCTGCGCTGACTGGCTGTCGTTATCTGCAATAAAGAAAACCTCCGCCAAATTTGACGGAGGTTTTTTGTTTGGTGTTAATAAACGTCAATAAATCAGTGCGTGCGCATTCCCGCCGCGGCCATCAGCAATTTAAACACCGAGGCGACAACAAACAGCGCCAGTACGCTGCCCAGCCAGATAGTCGCCATCCAGCCGACGCGTTTCCAGAAAGGCTGACGGATAACGGTTTCATCATCCATTTCCCTGATGAGCTTCTTCATTTACTCCTCCGCATCTCAGTGATAGCCCTGTTCCGGCGTTACTTTCCCTCTGAACACGTAATAGCTCCAGAAGGTATAAACCAGAATAATCGGGATAATAAACAGCGCGCCGACCAGCATGAATCCCTGACTTTGCGGCGGAGCGGACGCCTCCCAGAGGGAGACGGACGGGGGAATAATGTTCGGCCAGATGCTGATCCCAAGGCCGGTATATCCGAGGAAAATCAGCACCAGCGTCAGCAGGAACGGCGAGTGGTGTGCCTGACGGTTTACCGCGCGCAACATCCAGAACGCCACCAGTAACACCAGCACCGGAACCGGCAGGAACCAGAACAGATTCGGCACACTGAACCAGCGCGTGGCGATGGCGGCGTGCGTCAGCGGCGTCCAGACACTGATGATCACCAGCACGGTCAGAAAGGTGAAAAGCAGCGGTTTTGCGCAGCGGTGCATGCTTTCCTGCAAGCGACCTTCGGTTTTCATAATCAGCCACGTACAGCCGAGCAGGGCGTAGGTCACGACCAGCCCGAAGCCGCAGAACAGATTGAACGGCGTCAGCCAGTCCAGCGCGCCACCAGCATAGGCGCGGTTAGCCACCGGAATGCCGCCGACGACCGCGCCGAGCACCACGCCCTGACAAAACGTTGCCAGCACTGAACCGGCGATAAACGATTTGTCCCAGACGTGGCGCTTTGCCGCACTGGCTTTGAAGCGAAATTCAAAGGCCACGCCGCGGAAAATCAGGCCGAACAGCATTAATGTGAGCGGAATAGTCAGCGCGTCGAGCACCACGGAATACGCCAGAGGAAACGCGCCAAACAGCGCCGCACCGCCGAGTACCAGCCAGGTTTCGTTACCGTCCCAGACAGGCGCCACGGTGTTCATCATCACATCGCGCTCATGCTCTGCTTTCACCAGCGGGAACAACAGGCCGATGCCCAGATCAAAGCCGTCCATCACCACGTACATCATCACGCCAAAGACGATGATCAAAAACCAAATCAGCGGAAGTTCGATACCCATTTTCAGACTCCTTCGTCGTTCAGCGGTTCTTTAATAGCCGACAGCGGACGCGCCGGTGTGCGATGTTGCCCCGGTCCGCCGTGATCCTGACTCTGACCCTCATGCGGCTGCGGCCCTTTGCGGATAAGCTTCATCATGTAGAGATAACCGACGCCAAACACCGAGGAATAAATCACCACGAACAGCAGCAGGCTGATGCTCATCTGCATCTCGCCGTGGCTGGAAACGGCGTCTTTCGTGCGCAGCAGACCATAAACCACCCACGGCTGGCGGCCAATTTCAGTGGTAAACCAGCCCGCCAGCAGGGCAATCAGACCAGACGGCCCCATCAGTAATGCAAACCGCAAAAACGCTCTGTTTTCATAAAGATTACCGCGCCAGCGCAGCCAGAGGCTCCACAATCCCAGCACGATCATCAGCATGCCGAGCCCGGCCATAATGCGGAAACTGTAGAAAACGATGGTCGGGTCAGGGCGGTCTTCTTTCGGGAATGATTTCAGCGCCGGGATTTGCTGCGTCAGGCTGTGCGTGAGGATCAGGCTGCCGAGATAGGGGATCTCCAGCGAATAACGCGTTTCCTCGCGTTCCTTATCCGGATACCCAAACAGAATCAGCGGCGACGGCTCGCTGTTTTTATTCTCCCAGTGGCCTTCAATTGCCGCGATTTTCGCGGGCTGATATTTCAGCGTGTTCAGCCCGTGTGCGTCGCCAATCAGCGCCTGAACCGGAGAAACGATCAGCGCCATCCACATTGCCATCGACAGCATGGTGCGCATCGCCGGGGTATTGCGCCCTTTAAGCAGATGCCAGGCGGCAGACGCGCCGACGAAAAACGCCGATGACAGGAATGCGGCGGTGGTCATATGCAGCAAACGGTAGGGAAACGACGGGTTGAAAATGACTTTCAGCCAGTCCACCGGCACCACCTGATTGTTGACGATCTCAAACCCCTGCGGCGTCTGCATCCAGCTGTTAGACGCGAGGATCCAGAAAGTGGACATCAGCGTGCCGAGCGCGACCATACAGGTGGCGAAAAAGTGCAGACCGGGGCCGACACGGTTCCAGCCGAACAGCATCACGCCCAGAAAACCCGCTTCAAGGAAGAAGGCGGTCAATACTTCGTAAGTCAGCAGGGGGCCGGTAATGCTGCCTGCAAATGATGAGAAAAAGCTCCAGTTAGTCCCGAACTGATACGCCATCACCAGCCCGGAAACCACGCCCATGCCGAAATTCACGGCAAAGATTTTTGACCAGAAATGATAGAGGTCGCGATATTCCTCTTTTTTGGTTTTAAGCCACATCCCTTCAAGCACCGCCAGAAAACTGGCCAGCCCGATGGTGATGGCGGGGAAAATTATATGGAAAGAAACGGTGAAAGCGAACTGTATACGCGCCAGTTCGAAGGCATCTAAACCCAACATGAGAGGACCTATTTTTATAGCAGATGATGAAAGGGGATTTAACCATGAAGGGGAGTGGGTATAACAGGAACAGTATTGTGATAATCAGGTATAACAGTTGCGACCTGGAGGTGGTTTCAATAGCCGTTCGAGACGATTTCGGTTTCTCACTTGCAGCGGGGGCTGTCGGCGGACTGAGAAAGTTTCGGTTATTTAAAACCAAGACCCGTTTGGGCGGCGAGCCCTTCAACTCTCTCAATCGCCCCCCTCACATCTGCGAAACAGACATCCCCCGGCATGTTCGCCATATCCGGCGTACTCAGACTCCGGTCGATAATCACTGCCAGATCCTGCTCCGTCAGGCCCTGCGCGATATGTGAAAGCTGCGTCGGGATCGCGCTGGCACGCGCCAGGGCTAAGGCGGTTTGCAGCTCTTCATCGCTGCGGCCTTCGAGTGCCAGCAGGCACAGATTCCCGTAGCCTACCAGCAGACCGTGGGCGACGTGGCGGGTTTTAGCGCAGGCGGTGAAACCTTCGTATAACGCGTGGGATGCGCCGGTGTGTGCGCCGTTGCTCATAATGGACGTCAGTCCGGCGTAGAGGAAAATCGCATCGAGAACCTGTTCGAGCGCGTTGTTGGCTTTGCCGTCCTGCACCGCGAAGCAGGCGTCGGCGGCGAAGTGTTCGATGAGCGTATAGCAAAGTTCACTGTTGGTTCTCGCAACACCGGCAAGGCCGGTGAGCCGGGTCAGGTCACTGATGGCACGGTATTCGTACCATTTTGCCAGCGTGTCGCCGATACCGGCCGAAAGCCACGGCAGCGGAGAAGCTGCGAGCAAATCAGCGTCGATCACCGCTGCCGCCGGGCCGCAGGGAAGCGGAACCATGTCGCGGAACTCACCGTCCTCATGATAACGAAACGCCAGCGAGGTGACGGCGGAGCAGGTGCCCGCGATGCTCGGCAACGTGACGACCGGAATATTGCAGGCGACGCCCGCCGCTTTGGCAGTATCCAGCGCCTTTCCGCCGCCGGTGGCGATAATCACTTCAACGCCCTGTGTGCGGAAAACGTCCGCCAGCCGGTTGATTTCCTGCTGGCAACATTCGCCGTTGAAGATTTCACTGCCGAGATAACTGACCATCTGTTGTTCGAGCTGATCGGCGACTTTGGCTTCCACGCTGGCAATTGCCCGTTTACCGCCGACCAATAACGTCCGCTGGCCGAGACGTCCGCACATTGCGCCTAAATGTTTAATCGCTCCGCGTCCGCGAAGCACGCTGGAAGGAAAAACCAAACGGTGGGTGAACATGGCTGCCCTCAGATAAACGCATAAAACGGGGTGTTTTATGAAGTATAGAAGGCGCGTGGTGAAGTGCCGGAATATCAGCGGCGGCGCTGGCGCACGGCGTCATGGGTTTTGCGTAAGGCGTCCCGCGCGCCGGGTAAACGCTGCGCAACGCCGATATACAGGCAATCGATAATCAGCAACTGGCTGGTGCGGCTCGCCATCGCGGCGGCGCGGAAACCCAGTTCGCGGCTGCTGGTGAGCAGCACAATGTCGGCTTTGCGCGCCAGCGGTGACCGGCCATTGGCGGTGATGGCGAGCGTTGCCGCACCGGCGTTTTTCGCATGCAGCAGGGCGTCCAGCACGCCCGCCGTTTCGCCGGAATGGGAAATCGCCAGCGCGACATCCGCCGCCGTTAACTGACAGGCGCTCACCAGGCTTTCATCGGTGCTGCCGAACGTCTGGGCGATAAGGCCGATGCGGCGCAGTTTCTGGCAAAAATCCTGTGCTACAAGCGAAGACGCGCCTGCGCCGTAGACGTCAATCCGTCGCGCCTTAGCCAGCGCCGCAACGGTTTCTTCCAGCGATTCGCCTTTCAGCAACTGCGCCGTCGCCGTCGCGCCTTCCACCTCAAACGCCAGCAGCTTATGCAGGATTTGCTTCGGCGAATCGGTTTCATTAATGTCTGCCGCCAGTGGCGATTCAGCGTGCGGTAGCGCAAGGGGCAATTCTGCCGCCAGCGCCAGCCGCAGCGCGGGGTACCCCTCAAACCCTAATCGTTTGCTGGTTCGCACCACCGTGGCGGTACTGGTTTGCGCAAGCTGCGCCAGTGCCGTTACGCTCAATTTTGCGACATCCGGCGGGCTCAGCATAATGAGGGTGATGATCCGTTTTTCAGCCGGTGAAAAGCTGCCCTGCAAAGCCTGTAATCGCGATTGCAGATTCATCGGTTATTTTTCCAGTTCGCGAAGATGGTCGTCTTTGCGCAGCGTCATCAGCGCAAACAGGCTGACCACGCAGGTTGCCACCACGTAATACGCCGGAATATCCAGATTCCCGGTTTCTTTAATCAGGCCGGTGATGATAAGCCCCGCGCAGCCGGAGAACACGGCGTTCGACAATGAATACGACAGCCCGAGGCCGGTATAGCGCACGCGGGTTGGGAACATTTCCGCCAGCATTGCCGGGCCGGGGCCTGCAATCATGCCGATGGTTGCACCGGCAATCAGCACGGCGACGCCTTTTGCCAGCAGGCTGCTTTCCGGGTTTTGCAGCAGATGCAGCAGCGGGAAGCTGAGAATAATCACCGCCAGCACGGCAATCATCATCACTTTTTTGCGGCCGATTTTATCACTCAGCCAGCCCGATGGCAGGATCGCAATCGCGAAACCGACGTTCGCCAGCACGGTCGCGACCAGCGCCTGCAAAAACGTGGCGTGAAGCGAGGTTTGCAGATACGACGGCATCACCACCAGGAAGGTGTAACCGCCCGCCGACCAGCCCATCATGCGGCCAATCCCCAGCGCGATAGCTTTGGCGGTTGCCAGCGTTGAGGCTTTTTCTTCCGCCGTGCGCGGCGCGTTTTTTTCCGGTTTCTGGCTGGCAATAAAGGTCGGTGTTTCGTCAAGTTTAAGGCGCAGATAAAGCGCCACCAGCCCCATCGGCAGAGCCAGCAGGAACGGAATGCGCCAGCCCCAGGTTTTCATTTCAGCATCCGGCAGCCACTGCACCAGAATGGCCACCAGCGCCACGCCGGTCAGCAGGCCGAGTGAAACGGTGAAAGACTGCCACGCGCCGTAAATTCCGCGTTTGCCTTTCGGGGCGAACTCTGTCATCAGCGAAACTGCGCCGCCAAATTCACCGCCTGCAAACAGGCCCTGGAACATGCGCATCAGCGTCAGTAACAGCGGCGCGGCGACGCCAATTTGTGCGTAAGTCGGCAGGATACCGATGATGGCGGTGGCGAGGGTCATCAGTAATACCACGGCAATCAGCGTGGGCTTACGGCCAATGCGGTCGCCGATGCGGCCAAAGATAATGGCGCCAATCGGGCGGCAGAAAAAGGCCAGTGCAAACGATGCGTACGTCAGAAGCAAACCGGTCATGCCGGTCTGGCCTTCGAGCGTGAAAAAGTTACCGGCGATCAGTGTCGCCAGATAACCGTAAACGCCAAATTCGTACCATTCGATAAAGTTGCCCACTGAACCGGCGACTAACGCGCGGCGTGACTGGCTGGCAGAGGCAGGGGAAAGCTGTCCGGTGCGGGTCATCATTAACCTCATAATAGGAGAGAAACGGCGGGAATAGAATGTAAATAATTTTCTAAATTCAGGTGATTATTATGTCAATAATTTTCATGTTTTGAACAAAATAAAAGCGGAATCTGTGGGGTAAGGCAGATTTTTTGGCAGAAACGGCAGAGTTCAGGGCATAAAAAAAGGCTGCGCCCGTGAAGGTGCAGCCTGTTTAAAGAAGAGGGCGTTACAGCGTGTGGATATCGATACCGTCGCCGATATTACTTTTCTGGTAATAAGCCCGCGGGACTTCTACCTGATACTGCTTGTCGGCGTAGGCGACTTCCAGAATAAAACGTTCGTTTTCATAAGATTCTACCGGAATAAATCCGAAGAACCCTTCCGTTACGCTGATGGTGCGGGTAGACGGAATCGCATAACGATGAACAATCCTTGCTCTGAGCGGCTGCTGATTGCCGGTTAACGTGTTCCATACGCGGTTAACGGGTTGCGCCAGAGTATCAATCACCTCTGAGGCCAGCGAGTTAAGAGCGGATGGCCAGCTCTTAGGTTTTTTCATTGTCATGATGAATACCTCGTTGGTCTATATAACCCAATTCATATAATTATCCGCTGCTAAGATCCAATCATTTTTTACGCTAAGTTTATTCAGCTTTTGTAAGTGGCTGGCAGATTTGCAAATTACTCCGCGAGAGTTTTACGTCTTTTGCCGGATTTGCGTTCTGCTAGCAATAACGGGCAGGAAGGGCACATGGCGTGATCGGCCAGATCGTAGCGCAGACAGCATTGTTTGCGATACTGCGGGCTGTCAGGATCGGAAGGGTCTTCGGCGCGCATCGGCTGAAACAACGGGTTTTTGCCGCCGTAGCGCAGCTCGCGTGATTCCATCAACGTCATACCGTCAGAAATATCAGCATCAACCAGTTCCGCCTGTTTCACGCCCCAGCCAACGCGTATCGCCGCATTGCTCCAGTAAATACCCGGTTTCAGCCCGGAGAATTCTGCCAGTGCTTCGCAAATCGGGCGCAGCTGCTGCTCGATCATCACGTCAAACCGCGCCATGGGCTCCCTTGAAATCAGCGCTTCGCCTTCGCCATCCAGATAAATCTGCGCCGGTAAGCCTTCTTCCTGCATACACAGATAGACATTTTCAGCGGCGATAGGTAACTGCCAGCCGTGGCGCAGGGAAACGATTACCCAGCTTGGCAGCAGGGTAGCGAAATACCATTGTGACCACATCGAGATACGTGCGCGGCGGGTATCGCACTTTGCGGCATCGGCCGCATTGGCGTCCAGATAGCGTTTGAGCACGCTGGCACAGCCTTCCGCCGTCGTGAGGTGCGACATCGGCACGGCATTCGTCACCAGCGGCGACATAGGTTTGAAAGTATCGGCAACCCAGCTGACCGGCGTTTCGCGGAAACTGTCGAGGAGTGTTTGCATCATTGCGTTATAAACGTCATTCGGCTCTGTAAATCATGGGAATAGAGTATCGAATATTAAAGCGGAATAGTAATGATTTCGATTTAGATTGAGGGTTTTCGCCTCCCGTTACAAAGCGGGAGGCGCAGAGGGCTTAACCGGCGACACTGACGCCAGCTTGTTTCAAAATATCACGCACAATTTTTTGTTTATCACTACTCAGCGGCAATGCCGGTTTCAGCGAATAAACAGGTACGTCGATACCGACCTGCGAGATGGCGTATTTGATGACGTTGTAAATGGGCGTATCCAGCGTGTAGAGCGGCGGCAGGAAAGATAACCGCTGTTGCAGTTCTACCGCAGTGGCGAAATCTTTCTCTCTGAAAGCGCGGTAAATTCCGCAAGTGAGGTACGGCGCAAAGTTGGCGCTGGCGGGAATAGCACCGTCCCCGCCGAGAATTAGCGTACCGAACAGATATTCGTCATAACCAGAAAATACCGCGAAATCAGGGCGTTCAGGTTTCACGGCCTGTATCGTTTCGCGAATATGATTGAGACTGTCGACGGTGTCTTTCAGTCCGACGATGTTCGGGCAATCCAGCGCCAGGCGTTTAATCAGACTGACGGGAATCGGCTGACCTGTCAGCGCCGGATAGTTATACAGAATCACCGGCAGACCCGCGTTTTCAGCAAGGGTGCGGTAATGCAGATACAGCGCTTCTTCGGTCAGCGGATTGTAATAGGGATTCACCACCACCACGCCGTCCGCCCCGACGCTTTTAGCGTGTTGTGCGAACGCCAGCGTTTTCGCCGTGCCGGGATGTGCAGCTCCGATCAGCACCGGCACGCGTCCGGCAACGTGTCTGGTGCAAAATTCGGCGACTTCATGCCGCAGTTCGCGGGACATATGCGCAAATTCTCCCGCGCTGCCGAGGAAAAACAGGCCGTTTACGCCGCCTTCAATCGCAAAATCAATCAGGCGCGCCATGCCCTGACGGTCAAGCTGTTCGTTTTCATTCAGGATTGTTGCGACTGGTGGGATCACGCCATGAAACAGTGGACGGGTCATATATTCGTTCTCCATATGAAAGTGCAAAGTACTCAACACTCCATTTATAGAACGGCGTTTCAAATTTTTATAGCGATGGGATCGAATTACATCGTTTTAGCGAAGATTTGGAAGGGGAGTCACAAAGAGGGAGTTAACTCCCCTGCGAAGTGGGAGGAGCAAAAAAGCCCGTTCGGCTCCGCTCTCCGCTAAGGAAAGTGGGGTATCAATGCCCTCTCCGAAATGACCCTCTTTTTCGCACTTTCGCTAACTCATTGATTTTAATGGATCGCCAACCCCGTCAAAAAAAGAGGGTATTCCTTCCCAAAGAGGAATAATCTTAGGCAGTTCAGAGCCTAACCCCCAAAACCTAACAGTTCACTGCCGCACAGGCAGCTTAGAAAAAACTCATTAATGAGATAATATAATTACCCATGTTCACTGCCGCACAGGCAGCTTAGAAATGTACGCATCGTCAGCTAGTGAAACCGTGCTTGTTCATTGCCGTACAGGCAGTGGCTAACGTTCATGATGTGTCCGGTCTGAACATCCCCCTTTGCAGGGGGAGGAACAAGGTAGATCCAAAACTACATCACCAGCGCCTGACCGTCTTTCCTTGATTCCGTCCCGGCCAGATACCCGCCTGCCGGATTCACCACAATCACTTGTGCGCCGCCGAACGAATGGCCGCCAAGCGGATCTTCGACAATCAGCTCATGCCCCATCGCCCGCAGCGCGGCCAGCGTATTGTGGTCATACGTGGCTTCCATCGCGACCTGACGGCCACCGTTAATCCGCCAGCGCGGCGCATCGATGGCGGCCTGCGGATTTTGCTTGTACAGCATAATACGCAGCGCCAGTTGCAGATGTCCCTGCGCCTGCATCGGGCCGCCCATCAGGCCGAAGGACATCAGCGGTTTGCCTTCGCCGTCCTGCGCAAACGCCGGAATAATGGTGTGCAGCGTGCGTTTATTCGGCGCGACGCAGTTGGCGTGCTGCTGATCGAGCGTAAAGCCGCAGCCACGATTTTGCATACTGATGCCGGTTCCCGGTACGACAACGCCGGAACCGAAACCCATGTAGTTGGATTGAATAAACGATACCATCATGCCGCTGGAATCGGCGGTGGTGAGGTAAACCGTGCCCCCCGGACGCGGTGCGCCGTAGGTCACGTCGCTGGCTTTAGTGCGGTCAATCAGGCGCGCACGTTCTTCCAGATACGCATCGTTCAGGAACAGTTGCGGGTCGAACTGCATGTGGTCGTTATCGGTGACGTGCTGATCCAAATCGGCCAGCGCCAGTTTCATTGCTTCGATGCACAGATGCGTGGTTTCGACGGAATCCACCGGTTTATCGCCGATGTTAAGCTTACCGAGAATGCCCAACGCAATCAGGGTGGCGATACCCTGACCGTTTGGCGGCAGTTCGTGAACCGAACCGCCTGCGAACGATTGTTGCAGGGTTTCCACCCAGTCGGCTTTGTGATTCGCCAGGTCATCGTGAGTTATCGCACCGCCAAATTCACGGCTGTGGGCGATCATTTTATCGGCCAGCTCGCCGCGGTAGAACGCTTCGCCTTCGGTTTTGGCGATCAGCTCCAGTGAATCCGCCAGTGCCGGATTACGGAAGATTTCGCCGATTTTTGGCGCACGACCTTCCGGCGCGAAACATTCCATAAAACCCGGCTGATTGTGCAGTTTTTTCACCGCAATTTCCCACAGGCGGCCAATCAGCGGCGATACCGGAAAACCGTTACGGGCGTAATCGATCGCCGGTTGAGCCAGTGTGGTCAGCGGCAGGGTGCCAAAACGTTTTGCCAGCGCTACCCAGCCGGAAACCGCGCCCGGCACGGTAACGGCGTCCCAGCCATAGGTCGGCACGGCTTCATAGCCTTTAGAGGCGAAATACTCCGGCGTCCACGCCGCCGGTGAGCGGCCCGATGCGTTCAGGCCGTGAGCTTTTTTACCGTCCCAGATAATCGCAAAAGCGTCGCTGCCCACGCCGTTACCGCTGGGTTCCAGCACGGTCAGCGCGATGGCGGTGGCGATGGCCGCATCGGCCGCGTTTCCGCCGAGCATTAGCATTTTCATCCCGGCCTGTGCTGCCAGCGGCTGGGAGGCGCAGACCGCATTGGCCCCCATCATCGTCGGGCGCAGGGTAGGATAAGCGGCGTTAAAATCGTAATTCTCAGACATCATTATTCCTTTTAGAAAACGCGTCATTCAGAGCGGGGATCGAGCGCATCACGCAGCCCGTCACCCAGCAAATTAAAACCTTGTACCGTCATAAAAATCGCCAGACCGGGGAAAATCGACATCCACGGCGACTGTTCGAGGAAGCTGCGCGCGGTATTAAGCATCGCGCCCCACGAGGCGTCCGGCGGTTGCTGCCCCAGCCCGAGAAACGACAGGCTGGCTTCGGTAATGATGGCCGACGCCACCGCCAGCGTGGCCTGCACCAGAATTGGCGACAGCACGTTGGGCAGCACATATTTCAGCAAAATCCAGCGGTCTGGCAGGCCAATCGCCCGCGCGCCTTCGATGTATTCTTCATTGCGGATGCTCATGACCTGCGCGCGTGTCAGACGGGCAAAAATCGGCATCGCAGATAGCCCGATGGCAATCATCGCATTCCCCAGGCTTGGCCCGAGAAATGCGCCGAGCGCAATCGCCAGCACCAGAAACGGACAGGAGAGCAGCGCTTCAACGACGCGTGAAATAATCCCGTCCAGCCAGCCCTGCCAGTAACCGGCAATCAACCCCAGCGGAACGCCAATCACAATCGCGATAATCACCGACACGCAACCGGCCATCAGCGACGTGCGAGCGCCCCAGAACAGACGTGACAAAATATCGCGCCCCAGTTCGTCGGTGCCCAGCCAGTGCAGGGCGGAAGGCGCTTTTCGCACCTCCATGAAATTGGCTTTTATCGGATCAAACGGTGATATCCACGGTGCCAGAAGTGCCAGCAAAGCGAACGTCAGCACAAGGATCGCGCCGATGACCGCGCTTTTATTGCGCAAAAACTTACGCAGAACGCGGTTTGGCTCGCGGATGCTGAGTGACGTGGTCACGGAAATAACGGAAACACTCATTTCAGGCTCTCCGCATACGTGGATTAACCAGAACATACAGCACGTCGGCCAGCAGATTCATCAGCAGAAAACCGACCGCCACGACCATCACCACACCCTGAACCACCGCGTAATCACGGTTAAAAACGGAATCAACAATCATCTTGCCGAAGCCGGGAATGGTGAAAACCTGCTCGCTGAGCACCGCACCGCCCAGCAGTTCGCCGAACAGCAATGTCGTCAGCGTAATGATCGGCACCAGCGCATTACGCAGTGCGTGTTTCATGATGACTTTTTTCGGCAACAACCCTTTGGCGCGTGCCGTCCGGATGTAATCCGCTTTCAGAACCGTAATCATCGCCGCGCGGGTATGGCGCATCAGCGTGGCGGAAAGCCCTGTGCCGAGCACCGCCGCAGGCAGCAGCATGGTTTTCAGGTTTTGCAGCGGGTCTTCCGAGAACGGCACATAACCGGACGCCGGAAGCCAGTGCAGCTTGACCGAGAAGAACATAATCAGCAGCACCCCCAGCCAGAAATGGGGGATCGAAATCCCCGATAGCGCCAGAAAGTTGGTGCCGTTATCAATCCAGGTGCCTTTATTGACCGCCGCCAGCACGCCCATCGTGATGCCAATGATCAGCGCGACAATCATCGCCAGCATCGACAGTTCCAGCGTCACCGGCAGTTTGCTGGCAATCAGCTGCAACACCGGTTCCTGCGTGCGCAGCGACGTGCCAAAATCACCGCGAAGCGCGTTGCCAACCCAGTGGAAATACTGGCTTGGGATCGGATCGTTGAGATGGTATTGCTCGCGCAGCTGGGCAATGACCGCCGGATCACGTTCCTCGCCCGCCATCGCTGTGATCGGGTCGCCCGGCAGTAATTTCTGCATCGAAAAAACCATTAGCGTGACCAGAAACAGCGACGGTACGGCTGATATCAGCCTTTTAACCACCAGTTCTAACATCGCAAATCCTCGGCAATTATTTGTTCAGTGCCAGACCCTGCAACCGGATCAGGCCGTCGGCGTAAGGTACAAAACCGGTGACTTTCTTACTGATACCGAAAATGCGCGGTTCGAAGTACAGATACACCAGCGGATCGTCTATGTTTTCCTGCTCAACCACCTGTTTGTATAGCGTTTTACGCTGCGCCACATCGCTGGTCAGCCGCGCTTCCTGCAACCATTGATCGACTTTCGGGTTGCTGTATTTGCCATCGTTGAGGCCGCCTTTGGTGCTCAGGAACGAGAAAATATTGCCGTCAGGATCCGGACGGCCAGACCAGCCGGACATACTCATCTGGAAAGCGCCACTTTGCTGGCGGTCAAGCAACGTGGCGTATTCGGTCATTTGCAGATTCAGGTTGATGCCCGCCTCGCTGACCATCGCCTGAAGTACCTGTGCGACCTGCTGGGACGTCGGGTTATTCGCCACCAGGAAATCAATAGTCAGCGGCGTCTTCACTCCGGCTTCGGCCAGTAATTTTTTGGCCTTTTCAATGTCGCGTTTGGGAACCGGAATATCGGCGTGATACGGGCTGGCAGGCGAAAATGCCTGATTCGCCGGGGTATATTGCCCCTGGAATACCACCTGATTGATGGCGTCGCGGTCAATCGCCAGCGACAGCGCCTGACGCACGCGGGCATCTTTCGCCAGCGGCGTATTGGTATTGGCGGTGCCATTGCCGACGTTAATCGTCAGCCCCATATAACCGAGGCCGGTGGTGCTGGCGAGTTGCAGATTGCTGTCGCCTTTGACCGTCGCCGTATCGCTGGCGGCAATCCCTTCAGTGATATCCAGATCGCCCGCGCGCAGGTTGGCGAGACGCACGGACGCATCCGGGATGGGCAGGAACACCACTTTGTCGAAGTGATAGGCGCCTTTGTTCCAGTAATTATCAAAGCGTTTTAATACGATGCGATCCTGTTGCACGCGGCTGACGAATTCATAGGGGCCGGAGCACACCGGATGCGCGGCCACGTTACCTTTTGCCGTCGCTTCAGGTGCGAGGATCGTGCCTGCGCGGTCGGTCAGTTGCATCAGCAGGGCGGCATCGGCGGTTTTCAGGTGGAAAACCACGGTGTACGGCGCCGTCACTTCCACGGAATCCACCGAAGATAGCTCGCTTTTGCGCAGGGAACCCGGCAGCGTCAGATAGCGCTCAATATTGAATTTAACCGCTGCCGCATCGAATTTTTCGCCATCATGGAACGTCACGCCTTCGCGCAGATTCATCGTCAGCGTTTTACCGTCATCACTGAACGTCCAGTCTTTCGCCAGGCCCGGCACGATTTGCAGATGCTGATCGACATCCACCAGCCGTTCGCACATCGCACTGAACACAAAACGCCCGTAATAGGTGCGTGCTGTGGCGGGATCGAGCATGTCCGGATCGCTGCCAAGACCGATGCGCAAGGTGCTTTCCGCATGCGCAAGGCTGGCGGTGGTCAGCAACAGTAACGCCGGAATGCAGGCGCTTAAGCGGGGTGCAAATTTCATGGTCGGGTTCCCAGAGTTGAAGTTAATGTTGAAGTTGGATCGGAGGATGAAAGCCGTGACTGGCTCGCCTGTTCAAACAGCGCACGCCGTAAGATAAAAGCGGCAGACGGCGGAGGAACCAGCGCGGAAGTCCGGTCGCGCTGTAATTCGCTCCAGCGGTGGCAGGCCACCATACGGTTAACACTGACAGTTTCCAGCGGCGGTTCGACCTGCCGGCATTCGTCGGTGGCGTACGCGCAGCGGGTATGAAACCGGCAACCGGAAGGCATACTGGACGGATTGGGCATATCCCCCTGAAGCAGCGGCACCGGGCGTTTTACGCCGGGCGTCAGCAGCGGTGCAGAAGCAATCAGCGCCTGGGTATAAGGATGCAGCGGCTGATCAAAAATATCGTCCGTGCTGGCCAGTTCGACGATTTGCCCGAGATACATTACCGCCACGCGGTCGCTCATGTGGCGGATCACCGCCAGACCGTGGGCGACGACAATCATCGTCAGGCCAAACTGCTGTTTCAGGTTTTCCAGAAGATTCACGACCTGCGCCTGCACCGAGACATCCAGCGCAGAAACCGGCTCATCGCCGAGCAGAAGTTTCGGAGAAGAGGCCAGTGCGCGGGCAATACCAATACGCTGACGCTGGCCACCGGAAAACTCATGGGGATAACGGTTGCTGAAAGCGGCGGGCAGGCCGACAGTGGTCAGCAACTCGCGCACCCGCGCCTGACGGTCGGCTTTACCGCTGACAATGTTGTGCAGCCACAACGGTTCGCCGACGATCTCTTCCACCGTCATGCGCGGATTAAGTGACGCAAACGGATCCTGAAAAATAATCTGTAAATCACGGCGCAGGTTTTTCATCTGTTCGGTAGAAAACTGCCGCAGATTCCTGCCTTCATAAAAAACGTCGCCTTCGCTGGCGCTGAGTAACTGCAACAACAACCGGCCGAGTGTGGATTTCCCGGAACCGGATTCCCCGACGATCGCCAGCGTTTCACCGTGCCAGACGCGCAGCGAAACACGATCGACCGCCTGAACAATTTTAGGTTTACTGAACACTGACGCCGGGCCTTTGAAGATTTTGCTCAACCCGGCGGCTTCCAGAATGGGGCGAGGTACTGGACTCATGCGCAGGCTCCTTCCGCTGATAATGCGAAAAAGTTTTCCAGCGGTGCGTAGAAACAGGCCACGCGGTGAGGAGACTTATGCAGCGCGCGCAAAGGCGGCCTTTCCTGATGACAACGGGTATCCGCAAACGGGCAGCGTGTCGAAAAACGGCAGCCTTTTGGCATATCGCGTGGCAGCGGAACCGCGCCGGGAATGGTAGAAAGTGCGCCCTGACGCGATGCCAGCGAGGGCATCGACCCCATCAGCCCGATGGTGTAAGGGTGCTGCGGATTGTTAAAAATAGCTTCAACCGCGCCCTGTTCCACGATTTGTCCGGCGTACATCACCGCCAAACTGTCAGCCACTTCGGCGACCACCCCCAGATCATGAGTGATCAGCAGCAGGGCGCTGCCGGTTTCTTCCTGGATCCGGTTAAGCAAAGAGAGGATTTGCGCCTGGATCGTGACGTCCAGCGCGGTGGTCGGTTCATCGGCAATCAGCAGCTGCGGGCGGTTGATCAGCGCCATCGCAATCATCACGCGCTGACGCATCCCGCCGGAAAGCTGGTGCGGATAGGCATCCATCCGCAGTTCCGGTGCCGGAATTTGTACTTTTTTAAGCATCTCCAGCGCCTGCGCACGCGCCTGTTTTTTATCGGTGTTCTGGTGACGCATCACAGCTTCCGCCAGCTGATCGCCCAGCCGCAGCGCCGGATTCAGTGACGTCATTGGCTCCTGAAAAATCATCGCCAGTTCCTCACCGCGCAAATCCGCGTACTGACGCTCAGAAAGCCCGCGCAGGGACGTCCCGTTCAGGTGAATTTCGCCGTGTAACACGTTCGCGCTGGCGGGCAATAATCCCATGAGCGCCAGCGACGTCACGCTTTTTCCGCAACCGGATTCCCCCACCAGCGCCAGCGTTTTACCGGCCTCCAGTTGCAGGGAAATACCGTCCAGGACTGTGGCCGGAGAGCCGGAAAACTGCACCTGTAAATTGTCGATCTGTAACAGCGGCGTGACGGAGCCGTCCGGGTCAGTCATCAGTGAAATCCTCATCGTCATTCAGGGTGGAAAGGAATGCCTGTTGCAGGGCAAGAAGGTGCTCGCGCATCACGCGCGCAGCTTCTTTGGGCTGGCGCGCGGCGATGTGTTCAACAATGCAGTGATGGTGATCGTCGTAGCGGCTCAGACGTTCCTGATTTCGCGCTGCATCACGTACCGCCTGCCAGCTCGGATCACGGCGTATGGCATCGACAGCGTCGAAAAGCCCGAGCAGCAGACGGTTACCGGCAGCATCGGCAATCGCACGGTGAAACGCACTGTCCCAGAGTTCAATCTGATCCGCGTCATCGCGGGAAATGCTGTTCACGCGATCCAGCAAACGGCGCATCAGCTGAATTTGCTCCGGCGTGGCGCGCAGGGCGGCATATTTCGCCAGCCCCGGCTCAATCTGGAGACGGGCTTCCATCACTTCCTGCAAATTCGATTGTTTCGGTAGCGCCTGTAAACTCAGCGGCTGCGCCGGACCGTTCGGGCCGGTAAACGTGCCTTTCCCCTGTTTGCGCCACACGCGGCCTTCCTCTTCCAGCACATCCAGCGCACGACGAATTTCACGGCGTCCGGCATCAAACATCTGCATCAGATCGCGCTCAGCCGGCAGTGGCTGAGTCTGATCCGGATGCTGCTGTATCAGTTGACGCAGCTGTTCCAGCGCTGAATTCGACGTTCCGTTAGAAGGGGGCAGCGCCCCGGCGTTTGTTGGCATTGTTCAGTTTCCCGCTGGGTATTAACTCGTTAATCAGTCCTTTGCATTTTCTGAACCAATTTTGTAATGGTTCGTGAAAAAGTTTTGCAGAAAGGAGAATTTGTTTTTAATTTCAAACGAATAAAAAATACGCTCTTTAAACGGAAGATCGGTTTTCGTATTCATAACGTATTGATATTGCGCTGATATGCACAAGTGTAGTGCGTTAAATTAATGTTAACGGATCGTAATGGTGCGTGATTTCGCGGTATGAGAAGTAGATCAAATAAGCGTAATAAGTGGGCTAATGGTTCGCTATATCGTTGCTTCACGAAAGAAGGAAAGGGTCGGGACGGGTATTAAGGAATAATTCGCACGTCGCGGCAGGCGCGGGCAGTCAGATCGTCTGCAAGTTTGTGAATTATGGTGAGGGTGTCGCAAGTAGAGATGAGTGGATTCAGGTCAGCGAAGGGAGGGAATTGCCGGGGCATTATGGTTTTGCTCTTTACTCTCCCCCGGCGAAGGGGGAGAGTAAAAACAATCGTCAGAAATAATAGCCTTTTGCGCCCTTTTTCCCGCGATCATTTCCGGCAAATACCCTGTCTAATGCCTATCATCAGAGAGGTGTAAACCCAGTCAGGCGGGATTCTGAGGGCTGAGGCCGTCCAAAATAATATCCCTGGAACAAACTACAACCTTCTTCTTTCAGACGCCTGAACTGCTCGGGGGTTTCGACGCCTTCTGCCGTGGTCTGAATATCCAGACTGCGGCTCATGCCAGTGATGGCGCGGATGATCGCCAGCGCTTCACGGCTGTCCTGCATATCGTTGATGAACGACCGGTCGATTTTGATTTTGTCGAACGGGAACGAGCGCAGATAACTCAGCGACGAATAACCGGTGCCGAAATCATCCAGCGCGATACGCACGCCCAGCGCTTTCAGTTTTCGCAGGGTATCGATATTGCCCAGCGTATTGTCGAGCAATACGGACTCGGTGATTTCCACTTCCAGCCGTGACGGATCCAGCCCGGACGCTTCAAGTGCGGATTCCACCACAGAAACCAGTCCGCTGTTTTTGAACTGAATCGGTGAGAGGTTCACGGCGACGGTCTGCGAGCCGGTCCAGGTTGTGGCTTCACGGCAGGCTTCGTGTAACGCAAAAGATCCAAGGCTGTGGATCAGGCCCGTTTCTTCGGCAATCGGGATGAAATCTACCGGCATAATCAGCCCGTTTTGCGGGTGATGCCAGCGCATCAGCGCCTCATAGCCAATGACCGCATCGTGTTTGGCATCGGTAATGGGCTGGTAGTAAAGACGCAGCTGATTGCAGGTAATCGCGTCGCGCAAGTCCATTTCGACCACGCGGCGTTTGCGGGCGGCGGCGTCCATTTCAATACGGAAATCTTCGTACCGGTTGCGGCCATTACGTTTGGCTTCGTACAGCGCCATGTCGGCGCAACGCAGCAGCTGATCCGGCGTGTTCTCGGTGGAATCCGCCAGTGCGATGCCGATACTCAGGCCGACCGAGAGCGAGTGACCGTCGATAATGACCGGCGGACGCACGGATTCAATCAGGCGTTTGGAAATCTGATGCGCCGCGGAGATATCTTTCAGGCCGGGCAGCACGACGGCAAACTCGTCACCACCGATGCGCGCCAGCGTGTCGTCATCGCGCAGCGTCATCCGCAGACGTTTGGAAATCGCCCGCAGCAGTTCATCGCCGACCTGATGGCCGAGCGCGTCATTCACGTTTTTGAAATTATCCAGATCCAGACACAATGTAGCCGTGTGGCTGTGCGTATAGCTGTCGCGCTGCAACGCTTCGTTAAGACGCTGGCTGAAAAGAATGCGGTTGGGCAGGCTGGTCAGATTATCGTGGTGCGCCATGTGATGGATACGCGCATGCGCGGCCTGCTGATCGGTCACGTCGTCAGCAATCATCATCACATAACTGGTTTGAGGATCGTGCCCGCGGATCACCGAACTGGTGGTTTGCAGCGTACGGTCGCCGATGGCCGTCAGCAGTTGTTGCTCGCTTTTATGCACACCTTCAGCGCGCAGACATTCGTCCGACTGCTTATTAATAAAGTTGCTGAGCCCGAATCCCATGCAATCCTGCGGACGTTTGCCGAGCATTTTCTCGCGCGAAATCCCCAGCAGGCGTTCGGCCTGACGGTTCACCAGCAGAATTTCCCGCGAAACGGCATTTTCAACGATCACGGAAGAGGGAATATTGGCGATCACGGTGTTCAGAAATTGCGATAAAGAAGAGAGCTGTTCGCTGTTGGATTCGGCCAGTTCTTTGGCCTTCAGCAACTCTTTTTCGGTTTCACGCCTTTGCGTTACGTCACGGGTGATCTTGGCAAAACCAATGATTTCACCGGCTTCGCGCAGGGCTTCAATAATGATGTGCGCCCAAAAAAGCGAGCCATCTTTGCGCTGTCGCCAGCCCTCAGATTCATAGCGGCCCGTTGAACGCGCGGTCTCCAGACCGTGCTGCGGCCAGCCACTTTTCTTATCTTCTTCCGTGTAAAAGCATGAAAAATGCTTCCCCACGACTTCTTCAGGCGTATAGCCTTTTGCCCGCTGCGCGCCGGCATTCCAGTTCGCAATGGTGCCGTCCGGTGTCAGCATATAGATGGCGTAATCTTCTACGCGTTGGACCAGCAACCGATACAGTACATCAGAATCTTCGCTCATTTTTTTTGCCTGGTAGCCTGCCGTCTCTGCCCGGATTCCGTCCAAATCAGAGTGCGGCTAAATAGTGCGCCTGTCCCGACGCATTTTTGCTGTGATGTGCTCATGAAACGTTAGCATAAGATAATTCTTAGTTCGCCAAATTTTGCTTCTAACATGCTTAAAATTAAGCGTTTTTAGCTAAAAGATTGGACTTAAGTTAAATTGCACTTTTGAGTTTGAGTGACCAGATTCGTTATCGGCGCAACAGGAATGAAACTTTAGCGGAATGGCATGAAAAGCTAAGGAAAATATGAGGGGATCCAATGTGTTAAATAAAAAGGCCGCAAACTATTGCGGCCTGTTAAATTTTGGTTACGGACGCGGCGGTTTGGGTTCGTGCTTCACCGGTAGTTTTGGCTTCGCTTTAGGGTGAACCGGCGCAGGTTTAACCTGATGATGCGGTTTTTTGTGTTTCACGACAGGCTTGTGAACTTTATGAACCGGCTGCGGTTGACTGACCGGCCCGTTGTGCGGGCCTTCAGCGTAAGCACTCAGGCTGGCGGTCGCCAGCAACGCACACAGAACAACTATTCCTGACTTAATCATTGTATTCCCCGTTCCCGTTTTGACGGTGTTTTCTGATAACACACAGACTTTGCGGGGCAAACGGGAAAACGACAATTCGGATAAGGCTTAATAAAGGGGGGTTAACGGAAAATTTAAACTGCGTTTACGTAAAGCTGAGGGAAGTGCAGGGCGCTTACGGTATTTCCTGCAAGCGCGCCGGTAAACTTTCGGGAATTACTGCACGACTTTATAAGGACCGTCGGTCACTGACTCGCGCAAAATAAGCTCAGACACAAACTTATTCTTTTCGGATAAATAGCCGCCATCGAGCATGGAAATAATCTGGCTGATGACTTCGCTGACCATGTCGCTCACCGGATCTTTCACGCTCGACAGTGCCGGAATAAGAAAAGGCGCGGTCGGAATATTATCAAACCCGATCACCGAAACCTGCGCAGGCACGGCAATTCCAGCGATGCTGAGCTGCTTCATCGCACCGATCGCCATTTCGTCATTGCTGGTAAGCAGGGCGGTGAAGGGTAGCCCGGACGACAACAACGTTTCCACCGCCGCCGCGCCACTGGCCGGTGACCATTTTCCCTTAACGATCAGCGATTCTTTTACCGGTAAACCGGATGCCGTCAGCGCGTCGCGATAACCGGAAAGCCGCTCAATGGCGGTCGGGGAATCCATCGAACCGGTGATAAACGCAATATCCCGATGTCCGCGTTCAATAAGCGCCTGTGTGGCATTAAAACTCGACCCTTTGTGGTCGCAATAAATACAGTGGCTCTGATGTTTGCGTAATTTGCGGTTCACGACCATCACCGGTTTTTTATATTTGTCGATGAGCAAATCCATTTCATCGACCGATAAAAAACGCGGATAAATAATAATGCCGTCGCAGCGCAAATCGTGCAAAAACTGAATGGCGTCCTGTTCTTCTTCCGCGCTGTGTTTACCATCCACCAGAATCAGCTGGCGTCCGTTGGCGTCGAGTTTTTTCGCAGCCTGAGAAATTAATTCACTGAAATAATGCCCGTTATACAGCGTATTCGTTACCACCAGCCCGATGCACATCGATTTGCTGGTTGCCAGATTTCTTGCCAGTAAATTGGGCCGGTAGCCCGCTTCCTCAATGGCTTTATAGACCTGATCTTTGGTTTCCTGGCTCACATAACCCTTGCCGGAAAGCACACGGGAAACCGTGGCTTTCGAGACGCCCGCTTTGGCTGCAACTTCCTGCATTGTCGACATCAGGCACCTTCCGGATGAGAAAAATTATTCGCCATTCTACACATTCCGCGCGTGCTGAGACGATTTCACTTCGCAAGGAGATCGTCATCACAAAAATGAAACGGTGTTGTATTTATTTATTGAAGTCAGAAGAAGAACTGAACATTCTCGTGTGAAACCGGTTACCTACTGTTTCGGAAAAAGCCCGCTACGTTTCATAAAAAAGGCTTCCCGGAAAGATAATTATTCATAACCCTATGAATCCGAAAAAGTTATCACTCATGGCTAAAAATTTTGCAGCAATTTCCAGGTCAATCGTCGATGCCATCGGCGGAGCGGGCAATGTGGTTGCGGTTACGCATTGCATGACGCGCCTGCGCTTCGTGCTGAACGACGAATCCGTCGTGGACGCGGCGGCGCTGAAATCCATCACCGGCGTGATGGGCGTGGTGCGCAATGAAAAACAGTGCCAGGTGATCATCGGCAATAACGTGTCGCAGGCTTACGCCGAAGTGCTGAAACTGCTTCCGGAAGACTTTGCGGCGGCCAGCGATGCACCTGCCAAAAACAAAATTACGCTCAAGCGGATTGGTGCAGGAATTCTCGATGCGCTGATTGGCACCATGTCGCCGCTGATCCCGGCGATTATCGGCGGTTCGATGGTCAAACTGCTGGCGATGATTCTGGATATGACCGGCGTGTTTGAAAAGGGCGCTTCAACGCTGGTGATCCTCAATACCATCGGCGACGGCGCGTTTTTCTTCCTGCCGGTGATGGTGGCCGCGTCGGCGGCGGTGAAATTCAAAACCAACATGTCGCTGGCGATTGCGATTGCCGGGATCCTGGTGCATCCGGCATTTATCGACCTGATGGCGAAAGCCGCGCAGGGGCAGAAAGTTGAATTCATCGGCATTTCCGTCACGGCGGTGAAATACACCTACACCGTGATCCCCGCGCTGTGCATGACGTGGCTGCTGTCCTACATCGAAAAATGGGTGGATCGCATTACGCCGGTCGTCACCAAAAATTTCCTCAAGCCGATGTTGATCATGTTGATTGCCGCACCGATCGCCATCGTGCTGATCGGGCCGCTGGGCATCTGGATTGGTACCGGTATTTCCGCCGTGGTGTACACCGTTCACAGCTATCTCGGCTGGCTGTCGGTGGCGATTATGGGCGCGGCCTGGCCGCTGCTGGTGATGACTGGCATGCACCGCGTGTTCACGCCAACCATTATTCAGACCATTGCTGAAACCGGCAAAGAAGGCATGGTGATGCCGTCAGAAATCGGCGCAAACCTGTCACTGGGCGGTTCATCGCTGGCCGTGGCGTGGCGGACGAAAAACCCGGAGCTGCGCCAGACCGCGCTGGCAGCGGCGGCTTCCGCGATTGTGGCCGGGATTTCAGAACCTGCGCTTTACGGCGTGGCGCTGCGGCTTAAACGTCCGCTCATCGCCTGCTTAATCAGCGGTTTTATCTGCGGCGGTATTGCCGGTTTAGGCGGCCTCGCCAGCCATTCGATGGCGTCGCCGGGCCTGTTTACCAGCGTCCAGTTCTTCGACCCGTCCAATCCGATGACCCTTGTCTGGGTGGCGGGCGTCATGATCCTCGCGGTGGTGCTTTCGTTTGTCATCACCCTGTTACTCGGATTTGAAGATATTCCCGTGGAAACCGTGACGCCGAAAGAGGGCAAAACTGCAGAGATCACAACGCCTGCGCCGTTGCCGGTGGCAGCCGACGCAGCGCGTTCACATTAAAGGAGAAGTAATTCATGGCAGCATCTTTATTTCCTGACGGCTTTTTATGGGGTGGCGCGATTGCCGCAAACCAGGCCGAAGGTGCCAGTTTTGAAGGCGGCAAAGGCCTGACGACGGTCGACATGATCCCGCACGGTGCGCATCGTCTGGCGGTAAAAACCGGTCAGGAAAAGCGCTTCCGTCTGGACGCGACAGAGTTTTACCCGAGTCATCAGGCGATTGATTTCTATCATCGTTATAAAGAAGACATCGCGATGATGGCCGAAATGGGCTTCACCGTATTCCGTACTTCAATTGCCTGGAGCCGTCTGTATCCTAATGGCGATGAGTTAACGCCGAATGCGGAAGGCATTGCGTTCTACCGTGACGTTTTTGCCGAGTGTAAAAAATACGGCATCGAACCGCTGGTTACGCTGTGTCATTTCGATGTGCCGATGCATCTGGTGATTGAGTACGGTTCATGGCGGAACCGCAAAATGGTCGAGTTTTTCGCCCGTTATGCGCGCACCTGTTTTGAGGCGTTCGACGGGCTGGTGAAATACTGGCTGACGTTTAATGAGATCAATATCCTGTTGCACAGCCCGTTCTCCGGCGCGGGTTTAGTGTTCGAAGAGGGCGAAAATCAGGAGCAGGTCAAATATCAGGCGGCGCACCATGAGCTGATTGCCAGCGCGCTGGCCACGAAAATTGCCCATGAAGTGAACCCTGAAAATCAGATCGGTTGCATGCTGGCGGGCGGGAATTTCTATCCGCGCACCTGCAAGCCGGAAGATGTCTGGGCGGCGCTGCAAAAAGACCGCGAAAACCTGTTCTTTATCGACGTTCAGGCGCGTGGCGCTTATCCGTCCTACACCCGCCGCGTATTCGCTGAAAAAGGCATCGTCATCGATAAACAGCCGGGTGATGACGACATTCTCAAAAACACCGTCGATTTCGTGTCCTTCAGTTATTACGCCTCGCGCTGTGCGTCCGCTGACATGAACGACAACAACAGCAGCGCGGCGAACATCGTAAAATCACTGAAAAACCCTCACATCAAAGCCAGCGAATGGGGCTGGGGTATTGACCCGCTTGGCCTGCGCATCACCATGAACATGATGTACGACCGCTACCAGAAACCGTTATTCCTGGTGGAAAACGGCCTCGGCGCAAAAGATGAAATCAACGCGCAGGGCGAAATCGTCGATGATTACCGCATCAGTTATTTGCGCGAACACATCAAAGCTATGGGCGAAGCCATCGCCGACGGCATCCCGGTCATCGGCTACACCTCGTGGGGCTGCATCGATCTGGTTTCCGCCTCCACCGGCGAAATGAGCAAACGCTACGGCTTTGTCTACGTTGACCGTGACGACAGTGGCAACGGCACGCTGGAAAGAACCCGTAAGAAATCGTTTTACTGGTACAAAAAAGTGATAGCCAGTAACGGAGGGGATTTGGAGTAGTTATTACGTCAAAGGCCAGAATACTCTGGCCTTTAAAATTCAAAAGATGACGATTGTTTAATTGTTATCCGCATAATGCCGGGCAGATGAAATGGCGTAATCATCAAAGATATTCTGCTCGTCATCATCGCTGACATTGCGCACGCGATATATTTTCCATTCCTCATCTTCTTTTTTAAGGTACACAGCTAGTTTTAGCGTTTTGCCTTCTTCAATACCTATATTCACATCGGCCAACTTGCCGCCCATAAAATCATGAATGTTAGTCACGCTAAGTTTATCAATCCATCCGGGCGCATAATCTTGAGTATAAGTGAAATAATCGGAGCTTATGATTTCCTGTTCGGGAATGGCGAGTATTTCAGAAATTCGATGGCGTGTATCGACAGCGATATATTCATCATTCAGTGGTGAATTAATGTTCATGTCTTGATCAGGTTTCACTAAGCTATTCAGATACTGCCTGTAAAAAGTTTCAACTCGCTGTTCTGCGCTCTGGTGCGTAGCGCAACCGGCAAGACTGAGCATTATCATTAAAATAAAGGAGCGCATTAGTTTTTCCTGTAAATAACATAGTGTGGGCGGGCGTTTCTGTAACCCGGACCGGCCCACATATCCCTTTGACGAAAATCAGAATACCAGACTTGTCCGTCAAAGATTGCCATATGTCCTTCGGGACGCCCTCCTGCATAAGGCTGAATGATCACAACGTCACCTTCCCGTGGATCCTCACCGGAACCTAAGGGTCTGAATCCTGCACTTTCAAGCAGGCTTCCATAGTTTCTGGCGTCGTGAGTATGTCCGATATTGACGCCACCGGCTTCAATGGCTTCTCGTGTAAATGTCGCGCAATTACCTGTAGATGTCGAGCCTGCACGCCAGCGTGCGTGTGCAACGGCAGCCGTTTTATTCCATGACATAAAATATTTCCTTATAAAGTCATTCTGACTGGGCAGGTAAATTATTATTTCTAACTAAAATAAAGCCTGCCTGATTTCACAATAACGCGCATAAGATAATATTTTATGGGGTATGTTAAGTTCTGATTTATCAAAGTAGGTAATCAGTATTATTTAGTGAAAGGGGTATTGAACCCCTTAGTTTGTTTTTCTGACTATTATCAATGTCATACTTTAATCGCCATTAAAACAGATAATTTACCTGACCGTACTCGCCCGAACCTTCAATTTCCCCGCCATAATAACGCGCGTGGCGGCGTCTTCGCCGGAGCACAAATATTCCACCGCCATCCGGCCTAATTCGTTATACGGCAACTGGACGCTGGTGAGTTTTGGCGTCATCTGATCGGCGATGCGCTGATCGTCGTATCCGGCGACCAGAATGTCCTGCGGAATTCGCAGATGCAGTTCGGTCAGCGCCTGATAACAACCGATGGTCATCCAGTCGCTGGAGCAGAAAATCGCATCCGGTGGTTCGGGCTGATCCATCAGTTGCAACGTTGCGCGATAGGTTTCATTGAGTGACCAGTTGGTGGCCTGCACCAGCCGGTCGTCGGGCGTCATTCCCGCCTGCGTCAGGGCTTCGCGGTAACCTTCGAGACGCTTTTCACACGCTTCCATCCAGTTATCACCCATGATGTGTGCGATTCGCGTGGCCCCCTGATCAATAAGATGGTGTGTAATTTGCAACGCGTTTGCCCGGTCGTCAGGCAGGAAAGTGGGCAGCAGCGGATACGCGCGGTCGTACACATTCAGCAGGACGACCGGTAACGTCGTCTGGTTAACAAAGGGAGAGAAATCAATGGACTGTGTAACGGGCGACGCAATAATTATGCCTGCACAACGCCGCTGATTGAGTTGTGCGATGATCCGCACAGCCAGTTCTGCGTCGTCGCCGTAATCGTAAATCGTCAGCAGCGTATCATGCCGCCACGCGGCTTCCCGGGCTTCGCTGAGGGCATCAACAAACGGGTCATAGCTGGGCATCCCGTTGATCAGCAGTGCAATTTCTTCCTGACCGTTGTCCCGGTGGGGGGCTGGCATTTTTTTGTAACCCAGCAAGAGCGCGGTATTAAACACGCGTTCACGGGTTTCTTCGCTGAGTTTGACGGAACGTGAATTGTTTAAAATCAGTGAAACGGTGGCCTGCGAAACCCCGGCTTCCCGCGCAATATCACTCATCGTGACTTTGTTTTTCTTCTCCATTTCCCTTTTCCCGTCTGCCATTTATCTCTCCTTTTTCACTATATCACAGCGGTCTTTTTTGCCCGACCACCACGCAGGCTGGCTAAAAAGAGTGTGATCTCACCAGCAGAACCCGCATGACGGATTTGCAGCAATGCCAGTCAGGTAATAAACATTAGCTAATAATATTAGTCAATGAACGATAATGCGAGGAAAAAACGATGAAAGAGCAATGGAATCAACAGCAGGCAGCACAGTGGAGCCAACAGCAGGGATGGATTTGCGGATTCAACTACTTACCGCGCACGGCGGTGAACTGGACGGAACTCTGGCAGCGCGAAACATTCGATGCGCCGACTATCGATCAGGAACTGGGCTGGGCGCACGACGCCGGTTACAACCAGCTGCGCATCAATTTGCCGTTTATTGTCTGGCAGGTTGACCGCGACGGGTTGCTGGCGCGCATCGATCAGTTCCTGAGTATCGCGGCACGTCATCAGATAAAAGTGATGCTGACGCTGATGGACGACTGCGGTTTTTCTGGCGATGAGCCGTATCTCGGGCCGCAAAAAGCGCCGGAGCCGGGAAAACATAACAGCCAGGCGGCAGCGAGTCCGGGGCGCGACGTGGTGTGTAACCGCGAAATGTGGCCGCAGATTGAGGATTATGTGCGCGACCTCATCCGCCATTTTCGCACTGACACCCGTATCGCTATCTGGGATTTGTACAACGAACCGGGTAACCGCGGCACGTTTGCGACCGGGCTGGAAGAAGTGTTGTATGACGAAAAGCTGGAAGTTTTCGCGCTCGATCTGATGCAAAAGGCGTTTGTCTGGGCACGTGAGGAAGACCCGCAGCAACCGCTGACCGTCGGTGCGTGGCATTTCTCGCAGGATTTGGATCAGCCGGAAAGTGAGTTTTTTACGCACCCGATTGATGTCGCAGCGGCAAAACTGTCTGATGTCATCAGCTTTCATGCCTACGTCGCCACGCCAAAACTTCTGCAGGCGCTGCGTTTCTGGCAGAAATTCAACCGCCCGATGCTGTGTACCGAATGGCTGGCGCGCCACGTCGGCAGCGTTTTCGAAGAGCAATTGCCGTTGTTCAGCGCCTTCAACGCCGGGTGTTATCAGTGGGGGCTGGTGCGCGGAAAAACCCAGACCACGCTGCCGTGGCCGGTAGTGCGTAAGGGCAATCATGATTACGCCCATTTGTGGTTCCACGATGTGCTGGACGAATACGGTATCCCGTTCCGTCGCGCTGAAATGGATCTTGTCCGCCGTTTAACGCGTATGAAATAACCCTTCAACATGTTGCACAGGGAAGTGCGAGGCTGAATAAAAATGACGATTTCAATGAAAATCCCGTCCAGGGAATTGTGGTCTTATTTTGGTTACGGGCTGGGGCAATGCTTCAGTTTCGGATTAGTGGGTTCCTTTATTAACTATTTCTACACCGATGTATTGGGTATTTCCGCGCTGGCGGCGAGCACGATATTTCTGGTCGCCCGCGCGTGGGATGCCATACACGATCCGTTATTTGCCAGCGTCATGGACACCATCCAAACCCGCTTCGGGAAATTTCGTCACTTTATGTTGCTGGCGCCTTTCCTGATTACGCTGGTCACGCTGGCCTCGTTTTATAATATTGATGCGCCGATGGGGACGAAAATTCTCTACGCCGGTGCAACTTATATATTATGGGGCACGTTGTACGCCATTTCGGATATTCCTTTCTGGTCGATGAGTTCGGTGATGAGCTCGGAGCCGAAAGAACGCACCAAAGCGGTCACCGCCGCCGTGCTGGGCGTGAACGCAGGTATCGCTTGCGCGTCGATCTTCTTCCCGCGGCTGACGGCATTTTTCGCGCCGGGCTCCGGCGATCACGGTTACTTTATGGCAACTGTGGTGATGATGGTGATCGGCTTGCTGCTGATGATTAACGGGTTCTGGAATATCAAAGAACGTGTACCGCCAAGCAGTGAAAAAGTCACCATGCGCGATACGTTTCATAACCTGAAAAATAACCGGCCACTGTTCTTTGTTCTGGCGGCATTCTTTTTCTGTGTCCTGCACAATATTGCCAACGGCATTTACATCTATTTCTTTATTTATAATATGGGCGATGGTGCATTACAGGCGGCAATTGGTGTGATGGGAATATTAGCGGCGATTGCCTGTCTGACCGCACCGTTATTAACGCGGCGTTATAAAAAACGTTCCCTGTTTATTGTGCTTTGCGCACTGGATATTGTGGTGCGCGTCATCTTGTGGTTCAGCGGATATCACAACATGACCTGGCTGTTTATTCTGCTGGGCCTCAGCACGGTATTTGTCATGATGAGCAACCTGTTTACCTCCGCGATGATTGTCGACACCATCGAATATGCCGAATACAAAACCAATAAACGCTGCGCGGCGATCACGTTCTCCGGCCAGACGTTTACCGGGAAGATGTCCGTTGCGGTCGGCGGCGGGCTGGTAGGGATATTCCTGACCGCGATTCATTACGTTCCGCAGGCCGCTCACCAGACGGAAAGCGTGATGAATGGCTTGTTCTTCGGTATCAGCCTGTTGCCCGCAATCGGCTCATTAATCCGCATTGGCTTCATGTGGTTCTTCGATTTCACCGAAGACAAACACGCTGAAGTGCTGGCCATTCTCGAGCAACGCCGCAAATCCGGTGAAGTGTTCGAAGAGCCTCAGCAACCGGGGGAATTATTGCCTTCCGGCAGGGCATAACGGACATTTTTGGTGCAAAAAATCACCAGTGCTAAAATTTTTCCTGGCTAACGTTCTGAATTTGTTAGGACGGTTAAGTTGGCATACAAGCTGCATTAGCTTTTATGACATGAGTGAAATACGTCAGTACAGAGAGATTACGGATGAAGGCGTCCGTTAGCGTTCAGGTTGCTGAGCGCTAACAGGACGCTTTTTTTTATGGGTTTTGGCCACGAGCCCAGGCTTTGACCAGAGATGCGCCCCCGCATCTTGCCACTCAGATCCAACCCTTATGCATTAATCATCCATCTATATCCTTTTTTGTTAGTGGCAGCCGCCCGTTCCTATATGCAATTCTCTGACCTACAAAACAAAAACGTTATTTACCTGCCAGATTATAAATTTAGGGCGCGAGCCCTCTTAAGATGACTTATAAGGAAAAACTATGGCTGCTTCTTCAGTAATCAAAAATAAATTCAATAAAAGCGTTGTTTCCGCCGGTCTGTTTTTGGCGCTCAGCGCAGTTTCAACTTTTGCAGCCCATGCAGATCAGCTGGCTGATATCAAAAAAGCCGGCGTGGTGAAAGTGGCTACGTTTGATTCCAATCCACCGTTCGGTTCTGTGGATGCCAAAACGCACGATATCGTCGGTTATGACGTTGATTTTGCGAAAGCGCTGGCGAAAACGCTGGGCGTAAAATTACAACTGGTGCCGACCAATCCGGCGAACCGTATTCCGTTATTGCAGTCCGGCAAAGCCGATCTGATTGTGGCGGATATCACCATCACGCCGGAACGCGCGAAAGTGGTCGATTTCTCCCTCCCTTATTTCGTGACCGGCCAGCAGTTCCTGGTGCCGGCCAGTTCACCGGATAAACTCGACGCCTACGCCACGGCGCGTATCGGCGCGGTGAAAGGCACCACCGGCGAGCAGGAATTGCATAACCGCTTCCCGCAATCGCGCGTGTTGTCTTACGACGATATACCTCTGGCACTTTCTGCGCTGCGTAACGGCAACGTGCAGGCGATTACGCAGGACAGCACCATTCTGGCAGGATTGCTGGATGGCGCGCCGGACAAGGCAAAATACAAAGTCTTGCCTGAATTACTGAGCAAAGAAGAGATTGGCGTTGGCGTGAAAAAAGGCGAAACCAGCCTGCTGAAAGTGGTGAATGACGAGCTGCTGAATCTGGAGAAAAACGGTCAGGCGGTGAGCATTTATAACGTCTGGTTTGGCCCGCAGACAAAATCTCCGCAGCCACGTCTGTTCAAGATTGAAGCCAAATAATCCGCTTTATGCAAGGTAATGCACATGCAGCAAGACTCCTTATCAACCGCAGCGACGTCTGCGGTTTTTTCACATTCAAACACCGCTAAAACCACGGCGGTTGAATTTCGTCAGGTCAGTAAATCTTTCGGTCATCACCCCGTGATCCGGAATGTCAGTCTGAGCGTCGCCAGCGGCGATGTGGTGGCGGTCTGCGGGCCGTCCGGCTCGGGGAAATCCACGCTCATCCGCCTGATTAATCAGCTGGAAACCGTCACTGATGGCGAAATTCTCATCCACAACAAACCGACACGCGGCCTGAGCGGACCGGCGCTACGCGAATTACGTACGCACATCGGTTTTGTGTTTCAGCAGTTCAACCTGTACGCCCATCTGACCGCGCAGGACAACGTCAGCCTCGCGCTGATTAAAGTCCACGGCTGGAAGAAAAGTGATGCACGCGGGAAGGCGCTGGCGCTCCTGACCCGCGTCGGTTTGCAGGACAAAGCGCAGCATTATCCCGAGCAGCTTTCCGGCGGACAGCAGCAGCGCGTGGCGATTGCCCGGGCGCTGGTGACGGATCCGGACATCATTTTGTTCGATGAACCGACGTCGGCGCTGGATCCGGAGATGATCGGCGAAGTCCTGCTGGTTATGCAGGAACTGGCGAAAAGTGGCATCACGATGATTGTGGTGACGCACGAAATGAGTTTTGCCCGTGAAATTGCCGATCGGGTGATTTTCATGGACGGCGGCGAGATCCTGGAACAGGCGGAACCGGAGGATTTCTTCCTGCGGCCGCAGCATCCGCGTGCGCAACGTTTTCTGCAAAAAGTCCTGTTCCCGCTGCATCCTGAAACAGGAGCGGGGCAATGATCTGGCATCCTGACTGGGCTGGCGTGCTCACCGGCCAGCCTTTGCAGTGGATTATTTCCGGCTTTCTCACCACGCTTTACGTCAGTATGGCGGGCAGTGTGCTGGCGACACTTCTGGTGGTGTTACTGATCGCGCTGCGCCTGAGTCAGTCGCGTCTGGCGCGCGGTGCGGTAGCGGCGTTTGTGTCGGTTTTCCGCAACACGCCGCTGCTGGTTCAGCTGCTTTTCTGGTATTTCGCTGCGTATGGCGCACTGCCGCAAAGCTGGCGTTTTTACATCGGCGATACCCATGCGTGGGCGGTATTCCCCGGCAATATTGCGTGGCTCACACCGGAATTTGTGTGCGCCGCGTGGGGGCTGGGATTATTCACCGCCGCGTTTCTGGTGGAAGAAGTGCAGGCGGGGCTGAATTCGATGCCGAAAGGCCAGACCGAAGCCGCGATTTCACAGGGCTTCAGCCGCAAAACGCTGCTGCTTTCGATCCTGTTACCGCAGGCGCTGACCAACGCCTGGCAGCCGATCACCGGGCAATATCTCAACCTGATGAAGCTTTCCTCGCTGGCGACCGGCATCGGATTCTCCGAGCTGACGTATCAGGTCAGTCAGATTGAAAGTTACAACGCGCACGCCTTTGAAGGTTTTGCGGTCGGCACGTTGCTGTATCTGGCGCTGGGGATGATCCTTGGCGGGCTGATGACAGTATTTGGCCCGAAACGCCCGCAACAAAGGCCGCAGGCGGAGGTGAACGATGGAATTTGACTGGTCGGTTCTGCACGATAACTTCACATACATGCTGTGGGGAAGGCTGGCCGACGGCGAACCGGGGGGCGTTTTACTCACGCTGATCATGGCCGTTTCTGCTGGCGTGCTGGCGTTAGTGCTGGGCGTCGCAATGGCCGCGTTAGCCTGGCGTTTCGGTGGCTGGACGCGAAAATTGCTGTTTTTGTGGGCGTCGTTTATTCGCGGCATCCCGCTGATTTTTGTGATTTTCTGGCTGTATTTCCTGCTGCCGGTGGTGTTTGGCGGCTCGATCCCCGGCCCGCTGACGGTGATTATCGCACTTGCCTGGTTTACCTCGGCGGCGGTGATGCACTCCACGCTGGCCGGGCTGGAGTCACTGCCGCGCGGGCAAACCGAAGCGGGGATTGCGTCCGGCATGAGTTACAGCCAGGTTTTGCTTAATGTCCTGCTGCCGCAGGCGTGGCCGAACCTGTTGCCGTCGTATCTCGGGTTGCTGATCTCGCTGGTGAAAGACACCTCGCTGGCGTTTATCGTCAATGTGCCGGAGCTGACCACCGTCGCGGGGCAGGTGAATAACCGGGTGCAAATCTACCCGGCAGAGATCTTCCTGTTTGTCGGCCTGATGTACTACCTGCTGTGTGCATCGCTGGCGTATGTTGCGGGCAAATCGATTAAACGCCGTCAGGCATCGCGGGCGTAACAGACCATTAAGCCATCTGTGAAATCTCATATTTTCGCCTGATTCACACGGGCAGAGAGTTCCTGATGGCTTTCCTTTCTTTCGCGGTAACCTACAACAGATGAGTTCCAAGAATTGCGCTGTGTGTGATGCCATTGACTAGCTTAAAAGGCAAAGAAAACATGGCCACCCTGAAATGCGGGTAGCCATATTTTACCCGATGAATCAGGGTTAAATAACGTTCCTGACCTTGATAGAAAGCCCGCTTCTGAACTTATTGAATTTGTTTTCGCAAGATTTGCCAGCTTCTTTACCTCGCTGACAGTACCTGGAAACGCCGCCTTCGCGTGAAGAACTGGTGAAACCGTTTGCCGCGATGGGCATTTCTGTCAGGGAACTGCGACGCGTTAACACCGCGCCTTATGGCGAACTCGGGCTGGATAATCCGGACTTCACCGATGCGCAGCGCATTGACGCGATACTTTTGCATCCAATCCTGATGAACCGCCCGGAAGTGGTGACGCCGCTCGGGGCCGCGCTGTGCCGCCCGTCAGAGAAGGTTCTGGATATTCTTCCGGATGCGCAGAAAGGCGCGTTCACCAAAGAAGACGGCGAATGCGTGGTGGATAAAGACGGTAAGCGGCTTGTCTGAACGGTGTTTAAAACGCTGCCGCCGTTTGCCGGTTTGAACTCACCACCGGCAGGGCATTAATCAGCTTTTGGGTCCACGGATGAGCAGGGCGGTGGAAGACGTCATCGACCTGTCCGTGCTCGACCACGCTGCCGTCTTTCATCACCATCACCCTGTCCGCCAGATGATGTACTACGCCGAGATCGTGCGAAATAAACAGCAGCGCGGTGCGGTGTTCCGCCTGCATTTCGGCCAGTAAATCGAGCACCTGCGCCTGTACGGAAACGTCCAGCGCGCTCACCGGCTCGTCGGCCACGAGTAATGCAGGATTCGGCGCAAAAGCGCGGGCGATCGCAACACGCTGGCGCTGGCCGCCGGAAAGTTCACGCGGATACCGCCGTAAAAATCCTTCACCGAGCTGCACTTCATCGAGCAACTGAAGGATGCGGCGACGTCGTTCATCGCCAAAAATGTCCACGCTGTCGAGGCTTTCCCCGATGATTTTTTCCACGTTAAAACGCGGATCAAAAGAGCTGAGCGGATCTTGTGCGATCAGCTGAATCCCGCGGCGTTGCAGTCTGCGGACGGATTCGGGGATCTGACTCCAGCGCTGCCCCTGAATAGTAATCGTACCGGAACCGGGTTCCGTCAGGCCGAGCACCATTCTGGCCAGCGTGGTTTTCCCCGAGCCGGATTCACCCACAATCCCCAACGTTTCGCCCGCCGCCAGCGTCAGGCTGACGTGCTTAACCACGGCTTTGTCCGCGTAATGCTTGCTCAGATTGCGCACGTCCAGCACCGGTTCGCCGGTGGCGATATTTTTGACGGGCAGCGGCCTGCCGCTCTGGCCGGAGAGTTTCAGCCCGCGCGTGGCAGGGCCGGGAATGGCGGCGAGCAGCTGGCGGGTATACGGGTGATCCGGCCTGCTCAGCAGTTTTTCGCCCGTGCCTTCTTCCACCACTTTGCCCTGATGCATCACCAGGATCCGGTCGGCGAGCTGCCCGACCACGGAAAGGTCGTGGCTGATCAGCAGCAGGCTTTCGCCCCGGTCGCGGCGCTGTTGCAGCAGATCCAGAATCTGCTTCTGCACCGTCATATCCAGCGCCGTGGTGGGTTCATCGGCAATCAGCAAACCGGGTTTCCCGGCCAGCGCGGTGGCAATCAGCACACGCTGACGAAGCCCGCCGGAAAGCTGATGCGGATACGCCGTCAGCCGGTTTTCAGCATCAGGAATACCCACCGACTGGAGCAGCGAAATGCTTTGCGGATGCAGCTCGTGCGGCTTACCGGCACGGTTCGCCTGCAACGCATCACGTAGCTGCTGGCTGATGCGGCGCAACGGGTCAAGCGACACCAGCGCATCCTGCAAGACATAGCCAATTTTGCTGCCACGAATTTTACGCCAGCGGCGCTGGCTGGCGCCAAGCATATCCTGCCCGTCGATCACAAAACGGTCAGCGGTGATACGCGCTTTGGCGTCCTGTAGCCCCAGCAGACTGCGGGCGGTGACGGTTTTACCTGAGCCGGACTCGCCGACGAACGCGATGGATTCCCCGCGTCTGAGCTGTAAATTCAGGCCGCTAACGGCCGGTTTTTCGCCGTCTGCTGAGGGAAAGGTGATCGAAAGATTGCGGATATCAATAAACAGTGCGTCGCTCATGGCTGTTTCCCTTCAAAAGTGGCCTGCCAGTAGCGGCCAAGCGTGTTCACAGAAATTACCGTCAGGGTGATCGCCACGCCCGGCCAGACGCCAATCCACCACGCATTGCGCAGATAATTACGGCCTTCGGCCAGCATCAGCCCCCATTCTGCGGTCGGCGGTTGCGGCCCCATGCCGAGAAAACTTAAACCTGCCGTGCCGATAATTGCGGTGCCCAGCCCGAGCGTTGCCAGCGCCGGAACGTGCGCGATAGCATGCGGAAGCACATGCCGCCAGACCAGAACGTGGCGTTTGAGGCCCAGCGTGCGCGCCTGTTCCACGTAACCGGAGGACATCACCACAAAGGTTTGTGCCCGCACCACACGGGTGAAGCGAGGCACAGAAGCGACGCCTAGCGCGAAGATCAGATTGGTGGTGCCGGGGCCGGTGAACGCAATCAGCATCAGTGCGAGCAGTAAATCCGGGAACGCGGAAACCACGTCCACGGCGCGGCTGATCAGCTCATCGGGCGGGCCTTTGAATAATCCGGCGAGTAAGCCGAGCAGGCTGCCGATGCTGACCGCCACGGCCATCGCCGCGAGGCTGATCAGCAGGGAATACCGGCTGCCGTAAATGATGCGCGCCAGCACGTCGCGCCCGAGCTGGTCGGTGCCCAGCCAGTGTTCAGCGGTAGGTGGAAGTTGCGCGTTAACCGGATCGGCGTTCAGCGGGTCGAAATGCGTCAGCCACGCGGGGAAAATCACCGCCAAAGCGACCAGCAGCAAATACACGGCAGCGAGAAGGTAACCGGTGGAAAACCGGCGCTTCACGCCGCCTGAAATCAGCAACTGGCTCATGCTTTTTCTCCGTCATTCTGGCCGTTATCCCGCAGGCGCGGGTCGATAAACAGATATAAAATATCCACCAGCGTACTGAGCACGACGTACACCAGCGCGGAGAAAATCGCCACCGCCAGCACCACCGGCAGGTCTTTACCCAGAACGGCATCGACGGTGATTTTGCCCAAACCGGGGCGGCCAAACACCTGCTCGGTGATCACCGCGCCGCTGAGCAAACCGCCAATCAGCCAGCCGGTCAGCGTGACGGCGGGCAGGGCGGCGTGGCGCAGTGCGTGGCGTAAACGGATAATGCGGTTGCCCAGCCCCCACGCACGTAACGTCAGCACAAAGGGTTCGTCGAGCGCATCTTCCAGCCCGCGCCGCAATACCTGAGAAACCACCGCGCCCTGCGCCAGTCCGAGGGATAACGCCGGTAATAACAGCGAGGAAAAACTGCGGTCGCCCGCCACCGGGAACCAGCGCAGCGTAAAGCTGAAGATAAACAGCAGCACGATGCCGAGCCAGAAAGAGGGCGTCGAGGCCAGAACCAGCTCGATGCCGCCCGCAATGCGTTGCCCCCAGCGGCGGTGCGCGGTCGTCACTGCCATCACCACGGCAAACACCAGGCTGACGACCAGCGCCAGTCCGGTGAGTTTGAGAGTCGGCCACAGCTGCGATAGCACCAGCGAACTGACGTCGGTATTGAGCATATAAGAACGGCCAAAATCACCGTGCAAAACGCGCCAGAGATAGTGCAGATATTGCATATACAAGGGTTGATCCAGCCCCCATTCTGCGCGGATCGCCGCTTCAATCGCCGGTGTTTGTACCTGTTCGCCCATCAGCAAACTGACAATATCGCCCGGCGCGAGATACACGCTGATAAAAGACAGCGTGACCGCGGCCCACAGCACCAGCACGCCGCTCAGCAACCGCCGGACAACGCGACCGCGCCATGAAGGCCCTGGCTTAGGCCGCTGCGGGGGAATAAAGGTACTTTCAGCCGACATAATAAAGCTCCTTACTTCTGATTAATGCTTGCTCAGCCAGACGTCGTAGGCGTTTTCCGGCATCTGTTTGAACGGTCTGAAACCCACGCCGTGAACGTAAGACGCCGCCGCAATCTGGTCTTCCGGCTCGTAAAGCGGGATCGCCAGCGCCTGCTGCAATACGGCAAAGTTTTGCAACTGGCTGTAGAAGGTTTTACGTTCTGCGTTATCCAGCGTTTGCGACGCGCCTTTCAGCAGCGGAATGATTTCCGGTGCATCGGTGCGGCTGTAGTTGATCGAGCCACCGGCATTGACCGGCAGGTAATGGTTCTCGATATCGATGCCGTCGGTGTCGGTATTGGAGTTGGCAATTGAGCCAAACTGACCGGTTTTTCTGACTTCGGTATAGGTCCCGGAATCGACGTAACGGATTTTCAGATCCACGCCCAGCCGTTGCCGTGCCTGTGCCTGCAAGGCCTGCAACAGGACGTCACGCTGGTCACGCACGGTGGCCTGTGCCTGAATAATTTCGATGCTCAGTGGCTTGCCGTCTTTGGTGCGGATGCCGTCAGCGCCTTTGGTTTTCCAGCCTGCTTCGTCCAGAAGCTGGTTCGCCAGCGCTGGATTATTGCCGTATTTGCCGGTCAGGCTGGCGTCATACAAGGGATCAACCGGCGACGTAATGCCCCAGACGCGCGTGCGTTCGCCGCGATAAATCGATTGAAGGATCGGAGAAATATCCAGCCCCTGTAAAATCGCCTGTCGTACTTTCACTTCCTGCGTAGGGCCATATTGCACATTCAGGAACAGCGAATACGGCGTGCCGGTGTTCAGCGCGTGCTGATAGCTGAAATCCGTGTTGTCCTTGAATTCGCCCGCATCGTTGCCGGACACGCCTTCAATGACATCCACCTGACCGGAAAGCAGCGCGCCGGTGCGAACGGAAGATTCCGGCAGGAAACGGTACGTGACGCTTTCGAGATACGCCGGGCCCTGATGTTTCGCATTCGACGACGCCCAGTGGTAATCCGGGTTGCGCACATATTCAATCTGCTGGCCTTTCTCATAACGCTTAAGAATGAACGGGCCGGTGCCTGCGATATCTGTGCCACCGGCTTTCAGTTGCGGCGATGTCCACGACGACGGTGAGATCAGTTTCAGGCCGGAAGCAAACGAGAGGAACGGGCTGTAAACCTGCTTCAGCGTGAGGGTAACCGTGTGCTCGTCCGGTGTGGCGATGGTATCGATTCGCCCGGCCAGCGCACAAATACTCGAACCCGCGCAATACGCCGGATCCTGTGCATGTCGGAAGTTTTCTGCCACGGCGGTGGACGTCAGTTTTTCCCCGTTGGAAAACTTCACGTCATCGCGCAGGGTAAAGGTGTAAGTTTTGCCGTCACCGGAAACGTGATAACCGGTCGCCAGCCACGGGATATACGCGCCGTCCGGCGTGCGCGCCAGCAGTGATTCATAGGCAACGCGCAGGATAAGCTCGGCTTTGGATTGCCCGTTTAACTGCGGATTCAGCGTATTGGGCTCGGTTTCGACGCCCCACGTCAGGCTTCCGCCTTGCTGAGGTTGTTCAGCGGCATACAGCGACTGCCCGGAAGAAAGCACCAGAAGTGTTAAAGCAGAAAGAGAACGCACACCAGCAAAAGATTTCATACATTTCCCGTCAGGTCATTAATCATGAATTATTCGAATAAGCGCATAAATAATAAGGATGCCGCGCTATTAACCGGCGGCTGAAAGGAATTATTAAGGGCAGGTTACTAAGTTGTAAAATCACAATATTTGCTTATCAGCGAAAATAAATGACTTAGCGAAAAATTATTTTTTTGATCAACCAGGGAATAATCAGCAAAATCCGGCTTATCCATATTCAGGATTATGAAATGCTTTTTTCTTCGTGGCTTAATCACCTCTGTTCTCTATTTTTAACGCAGGTTTATCTTTCCCGTTAAAGGAGATCAGTTTGACCAGTTCATCCCGCAGACGTTTAAAAACCCTGGCCGGAGCAGGGAGCGCGATCTACGCCTCTGATGATCCGCGCCCGGATACCGGTATTTCCCGTGCTGTTACGCTGGCTAAAAAAGCGGAGAAAGAGAAATTCACTGCGCTTTTCACCGCCGATTTATTGCAGGCGGATCCCGACGGGCTTTCCGGTTCAACCGGCAGTCAGGATCCGATTGTCACACTCGCCGCGCTCAGCCAGGTGACGTCACAAATCGGGCTGATCGCCACCGTTTCAACCACCTATCAGCACCCGTACAATCTGGCGCGACTGATTGGCACGCTTGATCACGTCAGCGGTGGCCGGGCGGGCTGGAACGCCGTGACGTCCTCGGTGGGTGAGGAAAACTTTGGTGACATTCAGCTCCCCGCGCCGGAAGTGCGTTACGCCCGCGCGACGGAATTTATCCAGGTCATCAATGCTTTATTTGACGCCAATCAGCCGGACGCGGTGACGCGCAGTAAGAACGGTTCGGTGAAAATTGACCCGCGTAAACTGCACCCGATTAATCATCACGGGGATTTTTTCCGCGTACAGGGCCCGCTGAATGTACCGCCGCCGCCACAGCGCAGGCCGGTACAATTTCAGGCCGGGCAATCCGAAGAAGGCCTGAAACTCGGTGCGAAATACGCCGAAGTGATCTACACCTCGCAGCCGACGCTGGAAGATGCCAAAGCCTTTGTTGAGCGCGTGCATCATCACGCCGATGCGTCTGGCCGCCGCGAAAACCGGCCACTGATCATGAACTCGTTCCATTCGATCATCGGCGAAAGCCCGTCAGACGTGGCGCGTCGTCTGTTCGAAAAGCACGAGCGGATTGATTATCAGCAGGGGCGGCTCAAAGTCGCGGATATGTTGGGCGGCGAAATAGACCTGCGCGATTCCCCGCTGGATCAGCCGATCCCGCTGCGGTTACTGCCGGACGTCGAACAGGTCAACCGCCGTCGCGGGCGTGCGGAAATCTTCAAACGTTTCGCCTTACAGGGGCTGACGCTGCGCGAACTGATCATCCAGGCACAGGAAACCGGCCACTGGTTTGTCGCCGGAACGCCGGAATCGCTGGCGGACGCCATAGAAGAGCGCTACCGCGCGGGTGTGCTGGATGTGATTTCATTACATGGATTGGGTCAGGCGGATCAGGAGGATTTACTGTTGAACGGGTTATTGCCGGAGTTGCGGAAACGGGAGCTAATCGACCGCGATTACAACGGGGGGGATTTTCGGGCAAATCTTGGCTTGCCCGGACCGCTTTAAAATCGGATTTTCACTTGCAGTGAGGGCTGACAGTTGATCGTTGATCGAGAAGATTTCGGTTTTTCACTTGCAGTGTGAGGCTGTCGAGAGATCGAGAAAGTTTCGGTTTTTCACTTGCAGTGTGACTATGTCGAAAGATCGAGAAAGTTTCGGTTTTTCAATAACTGTGATGACTTAACTCACTGCGCCGAAACCGACCAAAGAGGGCTATGACGAGCCCTCTTTGGAATCTCCGCGTCTTTTTTACTTCGCGCTCCGCTCGCTGGCTATGTTTCAGCAACTCCGGCTAATGCCGCAAACGCCGCCGCTGCGCGGTTCTCTCGCCTCGGGTTCGAACCTGCTCGAAAAAAGACTCTCGCTGT